>JALSTH010000087.1 GCA_026983835.1 Candidatus Zixiibacteriota bacterium
CGGGGAGATAAACAGCAAGGTTGACGATGTACCGGCTAAGCTTAAAGAGATAGAAAGTGCTTTCCCCGATGCGAAGATAGATCATTTGGATGGCATTACTGTCGAGTATGATGATTGGTGGTTTAATGTCCGTCCGTCGAATACCGAACCGCTTCTTCGTTTGAATGTGGAGGCATCGTCTCCCGAGCAACTAAAGGAAAAAACCGAGCTGATATTAAGGATAATCAGGGAGTAGATATCGGTACGGCGGCATATTATCAATGTTAATGTAAAATGCCGAATTAAAATTATTATTTTATGGGCAAGCCGCCGAAGGAGATTATTATTTCGTCTATCTCCGACATTAGCTTGATAGTCTCGGAGATAGCCTTTATTATCTTTTGATAATGCTCCAAGTCGTCGAAAGATAATTTCCGTCCCTTCCGTTCCTTGAGCCATTTACTACAGACTTGATACCCGCCGATATAAAATTCCCATACCTCCGGCGGGACCCCGTCAAAATACTGTCCCCTGATATTTTTGCCGGGATAATCCTTGCTGATATAAACCCTCCCTCTCTCTATTGCTTTTCCGCTTAAAGGATCCGTCTCACCCGGCGCAAGATAACGGGGATGCCCCTTCTCGATGATATTTTTGCCTTTGATTGGGAAATTGGTTATCAGTGGTGATAAGTTTTCGGATTTCAAGAGATGCAGGGCGACTAATTCTTTCCCTTTTTGGCAGAGAAGACAGAAAAGTTCCTTTTGGGCTGTAAGCGGTATTCGGGGGAAATCCATCCGCAAAAATTCCGCATAACGCTTTCGATAAGAGGGCGAATGTAAAACCGCATAGATATAATCGAAAACATCCTCCGGACCAAAAGAGCTTTTTAAATCCCCCCGATTATTCGTAATAAAAGAAAAGCCGAGAAGACGTATAAAATTATCAATGAAAGTTTTACTAAAATTGTGTTTGGGGGAAATAATAATCGAGGAATTTAAATTCTTCACCGAGATCATTTCCGGATATATATATAACGGTGCATGAGTATTGGTCGTTTTTGAAGATAATAAACCATGTTCTGTGATTAAATTTGTACACAAAAAATGCGAATAGCCTACTGCCAATTCTTCCCTTCGATGGAATGATAACGCTAAATTCTCCCCTGCCAACATATGGCGCATAACTTCCTTTCTCGGTCTGCAATGAAAGCCTCGGGAAGTCCCGGTATAGTATGTATATCGTATATCGAAGGGTCTATATAAAATTGGTTTGATATTATCCTTATTGATTCCATAACTTATCAGATCGGATTGCGCGGATTGTATAGTCCATTCTTTGGCATCCTTCCCAAGATGGTATTTTTCTCTGGCTTTTTCCGGCGGTAATTGTGCGAAATCCTGAACCGTTTGCCAGACTTCATCCGGGGACCAGCGTATCGTGAGGGAATCCCGAGCGGTAACTATTCCAACTGATTTGGTGCGGAAAATCTCACTTATTTTCGGCGCCGACAGATATTCTTCCTCTAATTCCATATCGCGAGGCGCAAAGATATAAAATTCGCTTCTCGGGTCTATCTTTTCCCAAGACATCGTCTTTACATCGGATTCCATTAACGAACTATATTTGCTTCCCCTCAATCCCCATAAATCCGAATGATAAATCTTCGCCGGACCCGACTTTCCGGGTTCCTTGATAAAAATCCCGATTGCTACTCCCTGTTGAATATCAAAGACATTTTCATCTTTAGAACCATCGGAACAGACTTCCTTTTTCTTGGTATTGCCGTGCAGGTCGAGGATATATATTTCGGAGAAAATGTTCATCAAATGGCGGCGCATACCACGGAAGGTGGGGTTATCGAGGTAGCTGTGATTCGTAATAAAAGCAAGAATCCCCATTCCTGTTTTTTCAATGCGCCAGCTTCCCCAACGGATGAATTTTACATAATCATCCTGAAGCCATTTGGGGTTTCGTTCGTTGAGTTTCTCTCCGTCTATCACCGAATAATCCCTAATTAGTTTTCCGATAAATGATGGTTGTCTTTTGCCATCTGTATCGATAAACCAACTTCGATTTGCCGAATGTCCCGAATAGGGTGGATTACCGATAACGACCATTATGGGAAGTTCCGATTTTATTCCTTTGGCGCCAATGGCTTCCTCGGATATAATTTTATACCAGCCGAAAAGGTCCGGTATTTTTCTGTTAATGTCATCTAATGTATTGGTAAGCCAAATACCCAACCGTTCGTGACCGGAGAAATCATAACTCCATTTCTCCTTCAATTTCTCGGAAGGAAGATCCTGTCCCGCCAACTGCATACCGATTTTGAAATGGGCTACCGCGTAAGGAGCCATCAACAACTCAAACCCGAAAAGCCGCGGCAGGAGGTGATTTTTTATATACCCTGACCACATACCGGCGTTATTGTCCTTCATAAATTTTTCCCTGATCTGGTCTATGATGCCATAAAGGAAAGTCCCCGTTCCGCAGGCGGGGTCCAAAATCAAAACGCGATGCGATTTTTTCTTAATCGTTTTGCCGTTTTCATTCCTCGTGGAATATTCGCAATAGGAATTATCGGCAAGCCCATTTGGACAACCGAATTTCGTTTTCAGCAGGTAATCAACTGAGCGAACAATGAAACGGACTACCGGTTCGGGGGTATAATAAACACCGCGTTTTTCGCGCAAGGCAGAATCATAAGCCGCCAGAAAGGTTTCATAAAAATGAATAACCGGATCCTGTCCCGGTTTGCGTTTGCCGAAATGAGAAAGTATCGCTTCCATATCGGTATACGCCAGTAGGGAAGCCAGATCGTCCACAAAATGTGCGTAAAGTTCATCGTCAAGCTCGGTGCCGGTGATGGTCTCGAAAAGTTTACGCAGGAAAGGATTGGTT
>JALSTH010000088.1 GCA_026983835.1 Candidatus Zixiibacteriota bacterium
CGGTATTTCGCGAGCCGCCCCCAGCCGCTTGAAAGTCCCCGGTCCTGAATGATTACACCGTGCGGCGAACAATCCGTAAGCGATGGTTTGGGCATACATATCCGCAAATTCCCCGACTTTTTCCTTTTTATCGATGTCGGGAATAAGGGTTTCCGCAAAAGCTTTTCTTAAATCGGTAAGGGTATTGGAAGCCATATTCTTTTTGAATGCCTCGATGATCGTATCACTTATGAGATGTGTTAGGCGAGCCATCCGCATTGCTAAAACTTTTGGATCGTCGATTGGTTCGCGATGATAATCCAAAAACCCCTTTATCAGTTCCCCAAACTTTTTGTGTCCGCCGGATTTTAGTTTTAGTTTCCCATCGCCGACTATCTTTGCGATTTCAGCGGAAGCCCTCAATTCGCCATAGACAAACCAACGAAATTCCAAATAATTGGTAATTATAAGGTTGTGGAGACCTTGGAGATACCGTTTCAACTGATCGGTTCTTATGGCTTTATCCAATGATATGTTTATGTCTTTGGCTTCAATATAACCGATAGTGAACAAATCCAAAACGACAAGGTAATCCGGCGATCCGCACTCTACCCTTTTAGGCTCGTTTATCGCTCCTATTTTTTCGCCGTAGGATTCAATTAGGTCCTTCAAAGCGGGACGGTAAGAATGCTCGGTGGCGTTGCCGCTTTTATATTCCGATTCTATTTTCCTGATGTATTCGCTGACGGACACATAATCCCCATTTGTATTTATATTTGATATTTTATGAAATCAACCGAACGAATACAACTAAAATCCGAAATGTTTTATCCTTTGCAATCGTTATGGGGATTGGTTATTCATAGACGATATGAGCATCGTAAAAAAAACTATATTAAAGAATGTCCTGAAGTTGAGGTTGGAAGAGTTCGTCGGGCTGTTGTTTTTCCCGCCTATGGTTTATTTTACGCTCAAAGCTTACCTTTATTTCCAATCCAAAGGCGAATCCTATCGGATATATACAGGCGCCCTGTGGAGGATGATTGCGGTAGTAGTAATTGTCGCTTTGCTATATCTACTTGCCAAGTATAAACCGCAGTGGCGGATAATCAGGGATGGTTTACCTTTTGGGATATGTATCGCCATCTATACCAATCTTCACGACACGGTGCATTTCGTCAACCCGCACGATATCCATTACACCCTTATCGCCATTGATAAATTCCTCTTCGGCGTCGAGCCGACGATTTGGGCGCAAAAATTCTATAACCCGTATCTCACGGAGTTTTTCTCCTTTTGCTATGCGAATTTTTTTGTTTTCGCTCCATTGGTTGCGGCGGTTTTGTGGTTTCAGAAGCGGTATAAGGAGTTTCGATATGTGATGGTAACGACGATACTTTGTTTTTACAGCGGGTATTTTCTTTATGTGCTGTTTCCGGCGGCGCCGCCGAGATATGTGCTTATCAACGAATTTACGAAAACCTTTACCGGCGGAATAATAACCCGCACCACAAGCGAGGCGATTAACGCCGTTTTGCCGCAGACATCGCGTTGCGCATTTCCATCACTCCATGCGGCGGTAACGACTGTTTCGCTGTATTATTCCTATAAATATCTCCGCCGGCTGTTTTGGATATTACTTCCGTTCGGGGTGGGATTGATATTGGGGACAGTTTATTTGCGGCATCATTATGTGGTGGATTTGCTTGCGGGGTTTGTTCTTTTTGGATTGGCGGTGAAATTTGCGCCGGCTTTGGAGGATTATTGGGAGCGTTTGCGGGTTAGATACTCACCGTAAATTCGTTTGGGGGATGTTGATTTTCGGGGATGGATGATTATCGGGGGTATTCGATTTGTTGATGGATATTGAGAAAAAATTTGCATTAGGGGTTTGGAGTTTTTATTATGGGTATGGAGAGGTGCCGGAGCGGTCGAACGGGACGGTCTCGAAAACCGTTGTCCCCTGTGGGGACCCTGGGTTCGAATCCCAGCCTCTCCGCTTATTTAAGGTTTCAGCGGTTTTGCGTGTTGTTTGCCGAGCGCCTCCACTATGTTTAGCTGGAACTCCGCGAAAAAAAAGATGTTTCCAAAATTATTATAATACCTAAAATCGAAGTATATTTATTTATATTTGACTAAATGTAAAATATGATTTGTCTTATTTTACTTTTAGTAAGCTAGTAAGCGATTTAGAATCATCGGTTTCGATATATTAAAAATATCCCCTTTTACTAAAAAGCGGAGAGACTGGGATTCGAACCCAGGAGGAGCTTTTGGCCCCTACACACTTTCCAGGCGTGCTCCTTAGACCAACTCGGACATCTCTCCGACTATATTATATCAACCCCGAATATATTTCGCAAGTTTTTATTAAACCAATATTAAAACTTATCGAAGTAGGACACCGTCAGCCCCGATGATGTATGATAAACCCGAAATATCAGTTGAAAACATTATTTTAACAGCCGAAAACTCAAACAAAGGATGGACCTCGATATAGGTATCGAAAAAAAACGATTTGTATTGCCAATTAATAGATTATATGTAATAATAAATTAATAATTAGGGTCAAGGATGTTTT
Source organism: Candidatus Zixiibacteriota bacterium (assembly GCA_026983835.1). Classification (GTDB taxonomy): domain Bacteria; phylum Zixibacteria; class MSB-5A5; order UM-FILTER-46-8; family UM-FILTER-46-8; genus JALSTH01. The sequence goes on from JALSTH010000088.1 coordinate 2,561, forward strand.
CGGAAACCGATAAAAGTCTAAAATTCATCGCCCTGCTTTTGGGACTAATCGTAACCGCCATTTTAGTTGTAGCCTTAAGGCAACTGCAATCCATAATCCGCCCTTTTTTAGTCGCTGTTTTGCTGTCATTTTTATTAGGACCTTTTGTGGAGCTTCTAACCCGAAAAAAGGTCCCTATGTGGCTGGCTATGGTTATAATGGTAATTATTCTCTTCACGGTCTTATATCTCATAGGGCTTCTAATTTATTCCTCGAGCAACAATTTCATCGAGGAATTTCCCAAATATGAGGAACGGGTCACGATGATGATGGAGGATTTCCTCAATTATCTGAACATACCAACGCCCCAAGCTCAGGAATATATCAATCAACTCGACTGGAAAAGTGCGTTGATGGGTGCGAAGCTGACCACAGTTCTTTCGACAACCCTCGGCTCCTTCTTTGGGTTTTTGGGCAAGCTGGTTATGATGATTATATTGTTGCTCTTTATCATACCCGGCAGGAACAAATTGGGGGACAGACTTCAACGAATGTTCATCGAGCGCCGGGCTGTAAAAATACAATCGGTATTGGAATCGATTAACTCCGGAGTTCAGCTCTATCTAATCGCCAAAACAGCCATAAGTTTAGCTACCGGGATTTTGGTTACGGTTGTCCTCCTAATTTTAGGGGTCGATTTTGCGGTAATGTGGGGATTTTTTACTTTCCTTCTCAATTTTATTCCTACGATAGGATCCATTATCGCCACAATTCCCCCCATCTTAGTCTGCTTTGTTCAATATGGATTTGGGACAAAAGTTCTATTGGTGGCGATATTATTAACGGCTATTCAACTGATAATGGGTAATGGCGTAGAGCCTCGGGTTATGGGAAGGAGATTAAACCTTTCGCCGCTGGTTGTTATTTTATCGTTAATATTTTGGGGATGGTTATGGGGAGTACCGGGAATGATTTTAGCTACCCCGCTTGCCTCCGCTTTCAAGATAATCTGTGAGAATATCGAACCCCTAAAGCCGATTGCGATATTAATGAGCAGTGATTGAACCCTATTGGGAGCCATTGGTTGAATTAGCGATAAGGGTTTCCTTGATTTGCCGATAGATAGGCCTTACTCCCGTATATAAACCATAAAGCAGTTTCGAGAGGGGATGATCGTGAAAAGCCCGGATAACATAATTTTGTCTCACAGATTCGCAAAAGCTTCTTTTGTATCTGCTGTTACCCATTAGGAAATCGTGTTCGGTCATATTCATTTCATACATAATCTTGATAGCTTCTCGATGTAATATATAACCCGGCTTATGGCGGGCGAATTTTTCCTTATATGCGCAGGAATAGCTATAAAATTTTCCCCGATAAATAAAACCGGCGTTGTAAGCTATGGGTTCATTATCGATCTCCAAACAAATTACCAACAACTCCCCATCTTCTTCAGCAGTACTGATTAGCTCCGTTGTGAAGTCGTTCATATCAGGGCTGAATAACCGATGCTTTTCACGATGTTTCCAGCTCTCTTGCTCTATTTCCACCATACTTTCTTTTATCTCCCGCCACGATTTGCTTTCGGTGGAAATTTTTAATTCAACCTTTCCATAGGAATTAAGCTCTTTCATACCTTTATTGATAAGCCGATTCAATCGTTTGCTGTAAGCGGGCGGAAATTGAGGATATTTCGGATTGGAAGTCCCATTGAAATGTCGATAAGGGCAGGCGGAATCCTCGACAGTCGAAACAAAAAAGCCCGCCTTTTCAAGGGTCTCCTGAAGCAATCCTAAATTAGGCGAAGAGTCCGGTATTTGTCTTAATTCCAAAAATCCCCACTGCGCAGTATTGTTTCGAAGGTAATCGGTAAATAGTCTTAAAACAGGCTCCGGATTTCCGATGAAGGGGAGGTCGTATCGCGGGGAGAGATGATCGGTGATAAAGTGGAGTCTGTTAATTATAATAGGTAAATTTATGCCTCCGGGGGTCGTCACCTTCCCCTTGGTGATACACAAAGGGGCGGCGCCGACTATTTTGCCCCCCTTCCGAAATATGAAAAAAAACGGCTCGCTCTCCGAAGGAAGCCCCTTCAGACTCGTATGGAGCCAGCTGTAGCTAAGGAAAAAATCATCATTCGGGCACTCGGTTAAAAACCGTCTCCATTCATCTTTTAAGGCTTCAAAACCGGCGGGACTTTTGATAATTTCAATATCCAAATTAATTACCGACGATTCAACTTTAATGAATCCATAACGGGTTGATTATCCAGCTTCCATACTTTGAAATCCAAATCCTTTTAACGAAATTAACAGCAAAGGCTATCTATATAAAATTATCGGCGTTTTATCAACGCTTTCAAAAATTATTTAGATACTTCGTTATCAATGATTATCTAAAAGCTACTTCCCTATAAACTTAAAACAAGTTAATCAATGTATATATGTTTTCCAATAACAAAATCTTAAAAAACCTTCCGTTAAAGGAAGGTTTTTTCGAATAAATTTTAATGGACATCCTGATTGCTATTGTTTTACTGTCTGGGTTGACATTTTCTTTCGGCGGATAAAATCAGCGAGGTTATAAACCGAATCGAGGTTTTCCGGTAAGAGTTCATCATCCTCGATTGTAATCCCGAAGGTCTCCTCGACGAAAGTAACCAATTCCAAAACACCGGTGGAATCGATAATCCCGTTATCGAGGAATGATACGGTATTATCGGGAAGCCTCGAAGACTCCCCCATCAGGAAATTATCGATTATATACTCTCGTATGGTCTTTTCTATGTTCATAAGTTCCCCTAAATATAAATCTTGAATCTTTCTTTTTCCATTTATTGATTTTATCGGCTGAAAACTCCCTGAATTTGAGGATAAACCTCTCATAAAAAATCATAGTCGATAAGATTCCCACAAAAGACATATTATCCTTGAACCCGATTCTCTCCGAGGGAAGCTTGAGGAGTTTCTCTTTGAGTTTCAAAACGAATTGGGATTTGAATATCCCCACAGAATCTATGAAATCGGGCGAAAGGAGATATTCCACATAATCGGGTGCGCCTTTGTAGGTGAAGCTCACCGCATCGGGCGCCATATACGGACGCTTGACCCGCCGACGGATATTCTCCGGAATCAATCCCTTAACAGCTTCGCGAAGAATATATTTTTCGGTTAGTCCTTTAATTTTGTATCTCGGGGGAATCCTCGAGGCAAACTCAATCAATCGATGGTCCAAAAACGGATACCGTCCTTCTACACTGTTTGCGGCGGTCATTCTGTCTCCCTGCGATGATAATAGATACGATGACAACAGAGTTTGTATTTCAATCATCTGCGCTTTGCTTAAATAAGACCAACTATCGAATTCTGGGGGGAGAGAATTTACATAGCTCTCAACAGGGTCGAAATCGACCAATTCCGAAAGGAATTTCTGGGAATAAAACGCCTTGATTTTCGAGGTGGTATTCCATCTCGGGGTATGGGAAAAATGACGCATATTTGCATCCTCAATACCGGCGCGGTAGAAATTCCGCAGAAACATCTTTGTTTTAGCCGGGGAAAGGGAAAGATATGGATATAATCTTTCCAATAATCTTGGCCTATAATTGGAATCCGGGAATTTAGACCAAAACCATCTTATCTTCGCTTCCTTGAATAAATCATATCCCCCCAAAAACTCATCCGCCCCTTCGCCGGTAAGTATAACTTTAATATCGTTATCCCTAACCAACTTCGACAATAACATAAGTGGTGTCGGAGCAGTTCGCAAAATCGGTTTTTCGGTGTACCATATTGTCTCCGGGAACAGCTCCCCAATATCCTTATAACTACAGTTTATCGAGCGATGGTTTGTCTTTAGGTATTTCGCCAATTCATTTTGATATTCCCGTTCATCATAATTTCCATCCTCAAATGCGACCGAAAAGGTTTTTAAGGGATTCGAAGTATGATTTCGGATAAACGCTGTGGTGGCGGAAGAGTCTAATCCGCCCGATAAATAAGCGCCTACCGGAACATCAGCCCGAAGGCGGATTATCGTCGAATCGATTAGCAACCGCTTCAGCTCTTCGGCCAAGACATCGAAACTCCCGTTATCCTCTTCACCGGATATAGGAAAGGTCGGACTCCAGTATCGCTTTATTTTTATTTTTCCATCTTCAAGGACCAAATAACATCCGGGCGGAAGCTCCTTTATCTCCTTGAACGGCGTTTTTGGTGCGGTTACCGACCAAAAGGTAAATATCTCATCCAATGATTCAGGATCTAATTCATTTGAAACCGCCGGATGTAATAGGATAGCTTTCATCTCCGAAGCGAAGATTAATTGCCCCCCGGCAACCGAATAAAACAAAGGTCTTATTCCCACTCTATCACGAACGAGGGTCAGCCGCTTTCTTCTTTTGTCATAAAACGCTGCCGCAAACTGCCCGTTGAAGCTGTTAAAAGCATCTTCCCTTTTTTCCTCAAATTGATATAGCAGTACTTCTGTATCCGAAGTTGTGCGGAAGCCGTATCCCCGTTTTTCCAATTGGGGTTTCAGCTCAATGTAATTGTAGATTTCACCATTGAATACACACCAAATCGATTCGTCGATATTGGACATCGGCTGGCTTCCCGAAGTGAGATCGATAATGGATAATCTCGCATGGGACAATCCCACCCCTTTATCGAGATAAATTCCTTTCTCATCCGGTCCACGATGGTTTTGGATATAGACCATATCCTCCAAAAGGAAGGGGTTGATCGGTTTTTCACTATCAAGGGAAACTATTCCCGCAAT
>JALSTH010000089.1 GCA_026983835.1 Candidatus Zixiibacteriota bacterium
ATATTGTAATGGATCTCCCCCCCAGACCTGATCGATACTCTCGGTTTTCCCTCCGCAGACAGCAAAGAAATAAGCATCGATAAGCTCGCCGTCATATTTCAAAACTTCCCCTGCGGTCTCCTCGATCGCCTTATCCGCCAATGGATATTCGCTGTCGTATCCCAAATAAACTTGATCCGAAATGGTGGCTTTCAAAAATCCCATACCACCCCGTCCAATCGCCTTCTTAAGTGCGTAAGTTCGCGCCGCCACCGCTTGAGCCTTCAAAGCTTCATATTCATTTTCATCCCTGATCCCCATCTCTGCCGGAAGGACTCCCTTCAGATAACTATCAATATCCAATCGGTTGATAACTTCGACATTTTTCTTTCCTCTCTGTGGGAAAATATAAATACCCCCACGATAACCTTTTCCATTCACCCGAGCCACCCCATCTCCGCTGGTCTGTCGGAAATATACCTCAACGGCATTCTTTGAAAGCCTTCCGTAATTGCGATCATATACAGCCAACCCGCTCCCTTTCTTCTTCACCGTGATTTTCGATATGCTGAAATATTCTTCTTTGGAGCTATCGTTATATGTTGTGACTATCACGAAAGGCTCATCATTCGAGTATTTTACTTCTTTAACCTCCGATAGAACCTTGACGGATACATAAGGGATATTTGATTTGTCGCCGCCTTTACGCCCCTTGTATTCCGAAAACAAACCGGGGGGTTTACAGGAGACAGCGGATATCGCCGAAACAAAAATAACCCCGAAAAGAATACTTATCCGCCGCCTCCGAAATTTCAAATCAGGCATAGCATATTTTCCCTAAAACCGTCGGTCTTAATGAACCCGTTGTCGAACATAAATCCGATTTCACCCCATCGATAGCCAGCACAGCCAACAAGGCAAACCCGGCACACTCAACATATTTTGGATTTAGTCCGTATTCGGAGGAATCCCTTATCGAATATCCGTCAAGATTGCTTCTTAATCTCTCCATCAAATTCCCGTTAAATGCTCCGCCTCCGCAAACTATCAATCGTTTGGCATCTGTGGGTATATATTTTCGGACATTAAGGGCAATTGCTTGAGCCGTAAATTCCGTAGCTGTGGTTATCAAATCAGCCCTTTTATTTCCATTGCCGAAATGATTTTTGATAAATTGTTCCCCGTAATATTCCCGCCCGGTCGATTTCGGAGGGGGATTATTAATAAATTTATCGCTCGTCAATTCACCCATTAATTTATTTATGACCCTACCTACCGAAGCGATAGAGCCGTTTTTATCATAGGAACGATTATAATAATTTCGGGCTAAAGCATCGATTAATATATTCCCGGGACCGCAATCGAAACCGAATATCTTTCGCTTCGATGTTTTGCCCGGCAGATAAGTTAAATTAGCAATCCCGCCGATATTCAAGACACCAAGAGGTCTATCCTTCGGAAATAAATAATTATGAACCACCGGACTTAACGGCGCTCCCTCTCCACCGGCGCCGATATCCGCCCGGCGGAAGTCTCCTACCGTTGTAATCCCGGTCGATGCGGCGATAATGGATGGATCGCCTATTTGCAGGGTAGCCTTATCTTTCGGCAGATGGCGGATAGTTTGCCCATGGCATCCGATTATATCTATCCCTTCCGGCGTGGTCTCGAATTTTCTCAAAGCTGATTTTATTTTCGAGGCGATAAAAAACGAAAACAACCTATCGGCTTTTATCAACTCTTCGATAGTAGCTTTTCGGGAGGAGATTAGGTCCCACAAAGCTTGATGAAGTTTAGAGGGGAATTTATATATTGCTTGGTTAATTGACTTTACCGGGTATAATCCATCTCGAGCAGTTATTCTAAATAAACCTATATCGAGTGCATCCACCGAAGTTCCACTATTAACCCCGAGAACAAGCCTTGCCGGTTTTTTCTTTTTCCGCTGAACCTTTGCCAATCAAAACCACCGATTTTTATGCGGTGTAAATTCATTTATGAGCCTAATTTAAATCATCAGCCATACTTCAAACTATAATTGATTTTTTTTGAGCTTTACTATTATAGCGAACTTGCGATGTTAGATCTCAATCTTGCATAAAAACATACTATATAATTACTTCACTTCGCTCTCCAACTGATTTTTGAAATAGGCATATAACGCATCATAAAGATAAAACTCTTTATCAAGAGTTTCATAGTCGTCTTTACTCGATAATGTATATCCTCTGCCAAATACATCAAGCGCAACAGCAAGCGGCGAAGAATTTTTCGGGTGTGTGTCCGCTTCCCTGACAATCAACTGGATTTTCTTCAAAACGGGGTCTTGAAGATTATACTTTTCCATAAAAGCATCAAACGAGCATTTATCACCGTGATGGCCGAGTTCCACCCCTTTCATATCGAATGGAGTTCCATCCTTTATGATTGAAGGGTCTGTCTCTCTGGGAACAAAAACAAATTCAGCGTCCGGATCAATGAACCTCTTGATAAGCCAAGGGCAGGCGACCCTATCCACATGAACCCTTTCTCTGGTTACCCATTTCATAAAGTACCTCCATTAAATTTCTTTAATATTACGGTTTTGCCTAACTCGTTATTATGTAATTCAGTTTTATTATCTTCGGTTTTCCTTTCACATTATCGATGCCGATTTCCGGGGAATTTAAGAGGAATTATCGGCGGCTGCATTTTTTTGGGTTCTTCCCAAAATTCAAAAAGCGGAGGGAGGGGGACTCGAACCCCCATGGGCTTTCACCCGGCGGTTTTCAAGACCGCTGCCTTACCGATTAGGACTATCCCTCCAAGCGATTCATTAAACCTTATATAAGTAAACCACAAAAACAATATAAAAAATCAAATATATCAAGTCAATGTCATTCCCCAAAATATAGGAGGGATTCTCTTTTAAGCCAATAAGACCTTGATGGAGAAAAATTAGTATTTTTGTTTTGACTATATAGAATTTATACTTTATTACTGTTTATATAGGTATTACTTATGGTCCAAACTTAATACCGTACATTTTTCTACCCATAATTAGGGATAGTATTGAAGAATTTTAAAACAATACCTTTTATGAACATACCTAAATGAAAAAGGATGAATTTAATAATATAAATCAAGTTGGGTATTGGTCGGAGGTTAAGCTTGACATCGTGAAGAAGTATGCTAAGGCATACTCTATAATTCTCGCAAAGAAGAAAAATCTTTCCCATGTTTATATCGACGGTTTTGCGGGACCTGGGGTTAATATATCAAAGGCGACAAAAGATTTCATCCCCGGTAGTCCACTCAATGCATTACGAATTAAACCGGGGTTTGATGAATATTACCTTGTGGATCTAAATGGGGACAAAATAGATCGATTGCGAAAACTCGTGGGAGAGAACACAAAAGTGCATATTTACCAAGGAGATTGCAACAAGATTCTTCTAGATGAGATATTCCCACATGTTCTTTACAAGAACTTCCGAAGAGGGCTATGCTTACTTGATCCTTATGGATTACACCTCGACTGGAAAGTAATCGAAACTGCCGGGAAAATGAGAACAATTGATCTTTTCTTGAACTTCCCGACCATGGATATGAACCGAAACGCCTTGTGGCGAAATCCTAGTGGCGTGCGTGCCAGAGATATAGAGCGTATGACCGCTTTCTGGGGTGATGAATCTTGGCACGATGTTGCATATAAAGAGAATCCCCAACAAGACCTTTTCAACAAACCAGGGCTTCTAAAAGCAAGCAACGATAAAATCGTTGATGCCTTCCGTCAACGGCTAAAGAATGTGGCAAAATTTAACTATGTTCCTAAACCTATGCCTATGCGAAACTCAACGAACTCAATCGTGTATTACTTGTTCTTCGCTAGTCAGCAGCGGGTCGCGTCCAAAATAGTGGAAGACATATTCTCGAAGTACGAAAAGTGGGGAGCGCAATAATGGCTAAATCAAAAATTGAATGGACCGAATCCACTTGGAACCCAGTCACGGGTTGCACAAAGATAAGTCCGGGTTGCGCGCACTGCTATGCCAAGCGGATGTCCATCCGCCTGAAGGCGATGGGACAGCCTAATTATATCAACGGATTCAGCCTTACTATTCATAAACATATGCTTGAATTACCTTTGCGCTGGAAGCGTCCGCAGATGATATTCGTAAATTCAATGAGCGATCTGTTTCATAAGGGCGTCCCTTTCGAGTTTATATCAAAGGTCTTTGATGTAATGGCCCAAGCATCACACCACCGATTCCAAGTTCTTACGAAACGCTCGAATCGTTTGTTGGAATTGAGCCCGAAACTTGTTTGGATGCCCAATATTTGGGTAGGCGTCAGCGTGGAAAATTCCGATTATCTATTCCGTATTGATGATTTGAGGCAGACGGACGCCAAGATCAAGTTCGTATCGTTCGAACCCCTACTCGGGGCAATTCCTGATATAAATCTAAAAGGTATCGATTGGGTCATAGTCGGCGGGGAGTCGGGTCCCAAAGCTCGTCCGATGGATCCTGATTGGGTCAGGGAGATACGGGATCAATGCCTATCCGCGGGGGTGCCGTTTTTCTTTAAGCAATGGGGCGGAATAAATAAAAAGAAAGCCGGGCGGGTCCTTGATGGGAAAGTGTGGAATCGTATACCAGCTTTTATTTGATAAAATCAATTCAGCGGATAATCGTAAAGGCGGTAGATTTTCCATAATTTACCACCCAGATTGGCGATAGCACTGTTCATCTGAAAATTGGTCTCCAATATCCAACCCATCTCGCTGTATTTATACCCCCGCTTCAATCCCTCCTCAATAGTCGCCAAATAAAAGAGGTTGTCTATCCCCCGCTTTCGGTACTCAGGTACAACCCCCATTATTATCGTGCGGACACCCTTTATGGTCCTCCGAATTTTCAAATTGTAAATCAAACGAAATATCCCAAACGGAAATAATCTCCCATTTAACTTAATAAGGATTTCATTGATATTCGGGAGCGACAATGAAAAGCCGACCGGGTTCCCGTCCACTTCAGCAAAGAAAGCGATATTGGGGTCCACCGTCAATTTCAAATCCTCCGCCATATGATCGATTTCGGTATCCGTCAACGGAATAAAGCCCCAATTTTTCTCCCAAGCCTTGTTATAGATATATTTCACCTTTTCCACTTCATTTCGCAGATTTTTCATATTCATTTTACGGATGACCACCTTTTCCCTCTTGATAATTCTATCCCTTATACGAAGTATCCGCTCGGGAACCTTCATAGTCTCATCCATATAATAACCGTACAAATCCATAGCCTTTTTCATTCCATACCGTTCAGCTAATCCAAGATAATATTTCGGCGTATAGGTGTTCATTATCGTTGGAGGCGAATCGTGACCTTTAACTAAAAACCCTATCTCATCATTGGTGGAAAAATTACAGGGACCCCTCATTGTATCCATCCCCTTCGCGCGAAGGTAATCAGCCGCACTATCGAATAATGCCTTCGAGACGGACAAATCATCAACAGCTTCGAAAAATCCGAAGAAGCCTACTTTATCCTGATGAAATTCGTTATGCCGATGATTAACAATAGCCGAAATCCTTCCAACTAAATCACCTTCCTTATAAGATAGATAATGCTCAACCTCGGCGTGTTCAAAGAACGGGTTTTTGCGCGGATTAAAAAACTGCTTCCTCTCGAAAAGCAGATGAGGAACCCAATTTGGATTGTCTTTATATATTTTCCAAGGGAATTTAAGGAATTTTTTGAGGTCTTTGGGAATTTTTACCTTTTTAATCCATATATCGGACATCCCGCTAAATCACCCCGAATTTCTTACCAACCTTACGGAAAGTTTCCAAAACCCTATCCATCTGCTCATCGGTATGGGTAGCGGTATAACTCGTGCGAATCAATCCCTGCCCCGGGGGAACCGCCGGCGGAATAATCGGATTGGTGAAAAGCCCCTCATCGGAAAGTGATTTCCAAAATTGGAATGTTTTCATCTCATCGCCGATATAAATCGGAACGATAGGTGTTTGAGTGCTTCCGATATCGAAACCCATCGCCTTAAACTCAGAATGCATCCGCCTGGTAATAGCCCAAAGCCTTTCTCTGCGTTCCGGCTCTTTTTGTATTATATCCAACGCCACCAAACAGGAAGCGACAGCCGAAGGAGGCATAGAAGCGGAAAATATCAGCGCGCGGGAGAAATGCCGTATGTAATCAATTACTTCGGCGGTAGAGGCAATAACACCGCCCAACGAAGCAAAAGATTTGGAAAATGTCCCCATTATCATATCGGTTTCATCCGCCAATCCGTAATATTCCGTAGTTCCCCGACCATTATCCCCCAACACACCTATCGAATGGGCATCATCAACCATAACCCTTGCTTCGTATTTTTTCGCCAATTCGACTATCTCCGGGAGATTACAGATATCCCCCTCCATCGAAAATACACCATCCACCACGATTAATTTCCCGCCTTCATTATCGCTGTTGTTCCTCAATACCCTTTCCAAATCTTCCATATCATTATGCTTGAATTTTATAGTTTTACCGAAAGACAAGCGACAGCCATCGACTATGGAGGCGTGATCTGAACGGTCGGTGAAAATCAAGTCGTTTTTATTAACGAGACAGGATATCGTTCCCAGATTAGTTTGAAATCCGGTGGAGAATACCTGAGCCTTTTCCTTCTTCAGGAATTTAGCCAATTTGTCCTCAAGCTCCTCATGAATATCCAAAGTGCCATTGAGGAATCTTGAACCGGTACAGCCGGAGCCATATTTCATAGCGGCATCGGCGGCGGCTTCCTTGACCCGCGGATCGGACACCAGCCCCAAGTAATTGTTCGATCCTATCATCAACATCTTCTTCCCCTCGACAACAACTTCCGTTCCCATCGAGGAGCTTATTGGGCGAAAATAGGGATAAAACCCGGCATTCTGTATTTCCTTATGCCTGGTAAATTGCTTGCATTTAGTTAAAAGATCCATAAAACTTCTCTCCCGGCGTTTTAACCCTTGCGCTCAATAGCAGGAACTTATATTTTAACCGACAATTAAGTGGATTTGTATTTTTATTAGCCTACGCTAAAACTTATATTAAATTATAAAAGTACCCCATTTGTCAAGAAATAAAATCAATAGTAAAATAATCCCTGAAGGATCTCATTGCCTGATTACCGGAGCTAACGGTTTTGTGGGAAGTCATTTATGTAAATCGGTCATCCGACAAGGGGGGAAAGTTTCAGCTCTTGTAAGAAAAACTTCCAACACTGAAAATATCCGTTATTTAAATATGAATTTCCGTTATGGGGAACTCCGTGATATCGAATCACTCAAGAAGGCGGTTGCGGGAATCGATTACATTTTCCATTTAGGGGGAGTCGTTAAAGCTAAGGATAAACAAACATTCTTCGAAGTTAACCATTTGGGGACAAAAAACTTACTGAAAGCCATACTTGAAACGGGAAACCCGAAAAGATTAATATATGTTTCTTCACAAGCCGCAGTTGGTCCCGGAAAGGGATTTGAACCGATAGACGAGGATTATCCACCCAATCCGGTAACTACCTACGGCCGCTCGAAGCTGTTGGGTGAAAAGGAGATAAATTTGCTTGCCGATAGGATACCAGCGGTAATAGTCAGACCGCCGGCTGTTTATGGTCCCGGGGATAAAGAAATCCTAACTTTTTTCAAAGCGGTTAATTACGGCATAAAACCGTATTTCGGTGATGGGGAATCGATATTTTCTTTAATATATGTCAGCGATTTAGCCGAGGGGATTATCCAAGCGGCATTCAGCGAAAAGAGCATCGGCAAAACCTATTTTCTAACTGATGGTTCGCTTTATAAATGGAAAGAGCTTATCGGCATTTTGTCAGCTGTTTTGGGAAAAAAAGGAGTTAAGGTAAAAATACCAGTTTCTCTTTTTCTTTTTTTAGGCACGCTTTCTGAGAATACTGCCAAATTGTTCGGCAAAATACCTATGCTGACTCGGGAAAAGGCCTTTGAGTTAACTCGGAGTAATTGGGCTTGCAGTTCAAAAAGGGCGATGGAAGATTTTGGATATTCGCCAAAGATTAATTTCGCGGATGGAGCAAAAATTACAGCTCAATGGTATAAAGATAAAGGATGGATATGATATTATCCAATGTAAAATCTAAAAAGGTATTCGGATAGATGGACTCGTTAAAATCAATTGGGGTTATCCCCGCTCGTTATGGTTCCAATCGTTTCCCCGGAAAGCCATTGGCGGATATCGCCGGAGAAACCTTAATCGAAAGAGTTTATAATCGGGCTATCGGCTCCACAAAACTTTCAGCAGTTTATGTTGCCACCGATGATGAGCGTATTTTCGATGAAGTGGCTCGATTTGGAGGAAGGGCTGTTATGACTTCCGAGAAACACATTTCCGGCACCGATAGAATAGCAGAAGCCGTAAGAGATATCGATTGTGATTTGGTAATCAATATTCAAGGCGATGAGCCACTTTTACCGCCGGAACTAATCGATGAATTGGTCGAACTTTTCGATTTATATCCCGATTTGGAGGTTGCCACGGCTGCCGTTATTACTGCCGATACAAATCTCATAAGCTCCCCCGATTCGGTTAAAGTAGTAATAGACCGAAACTCAAACGCACTTTATTTTTCCAGAGTAATGATACCCGCATATCCAAAGCCAGATAATATCGAATTACCCGGAGGTTGGGTTGGCTTTCTGAAACATATTGGAATTTATGCATTTCGGAGAGAGATGTTGTTCAGATTTACAGAAATGGAACCATCGCCTTTGGAGAAAATGGAAAAATTAGAACAACTTCGATTGCTCGAGAACGGTATTAAGATTAAGGTGCATATAACAAATTACAATCCACTATCTGTCGATCGTCCCGAAGACATAGAAAGGGTGATTTCGGAAATTACCCGACAATAAATCCCCATAACCAAGCCACATTTTAAATATCAAAACATTTTCCTCATCTACAGGATTCCCTATCTTCGGCGGGAATTTGAATTGTTCCATTTATAACCAAAAGGCTAAGTTTTCCTCCCAAAGGATTACTTAAAACAGTTTAAGGTCAAAAAAAATAAATCAGCCAAAATTAATAAGGCGAGAGGGAAATATGTCGATAAAAGAGAAGAGCTTAATTATGATACTTTTTAAATTATCTTGGAACATCTATGGATAGATTTACAAAGGATATACTAAGATTAGTTCCATTATTCTCTAAATTCGATGATGAGAGTTTGGAGAAATTGGAAAGTTTTATCGTGGAAAAACATTATTCAAAGGGTGACATTCTATTCCGAGAAAACAGCTATGGCAATACATTTTATATAATTAAAAATGGTTCCGTTGAGATATATAAGGAAGATAGCAAAGGGAAAAAAGAAATTATTTTAGCGATGCGCCGCAGTGGTGATTTTTTCGGTGAGATGGCGCTATTGGAAAATTCTCCGCGTTTCGCGACGGCTCGCATTGCCGCCGATAGTCAGATATTGGAGCTCTCTAAAGCGGCATTTATATCCCTTTTGTATGAAATGCCCATTGCCGCTTTGGAAATTATGAATGTTTTAGCGGCACGCCTCAGGCAATCGGATACGCAGGCGATTAAAGAACTCCGGGAAAAAAATATCTCTTTGGAAAGAATGCAGAGGGAATTGAAAAAATCAAATCAGAGGTTGGCGAGAACTACCAATTTTTTAAAGAGAATTATTTCCGTTTCGCCCGATATCGTTCTTGTCACTGACCGTAATGAGAAGATATATATTTTTAATCAAGCCGCCCGTAATATTTATGGTTATACCTATGAAGAAATCCGCGGGAAAGACATCTCAATCCTTCACTCCCCCAATTGTCCCACTGAATCATTAATCGATATGAAATATAAGTTGAAAAACAATGAGACTTTTAGGGGAGAGTTGCTCGATATAAACAAGGATGGGGAAGAGTTTATCAATTATGTAACTGTAAGCAATATAATCGGGGGACGGGACAATCTGCTTGGGACGATATATTTGGGCAAGGATATTACGGAAGCGCGGGAGTTGGAAAGGCAGGCGCAGGCATTGGATCGGATGGCTACGCGAGGCCAGATGGCAAGCGAGGTCGCGCATGAACTGAACAACTACATATCGGTAATCGGCGGAAATCTCGAACTGCTGATGATGGATAAGCACATCCGTAAGAATGAGAACATAGTCAAACGAATAAATTCTATGTCCAAATCGGTGAAGCGGATGACTGTATTCACCGAAGGTTTGATGAGTCATACCGGTCCGGAATATGAATTCGCCGAATTGGAACTGAATAAATTCCTTGAGGGGGAACTTGCATTCCTCCGCCCACAAAAAAGATTTAGGAACATAGAAATCATAACCGATTTCGATGAAAACATAGATACGATAGTCACTTACGCCGGAGGATTGCAACAAATTTTATACAATTTAGCCAATAATGCCGCCGATGCCATAAATAATGAAAATATAAAAAATGGTGTAATCACGGTAGAAACGAAATTCGACGAAGAACTCGATTCAGTCAAAATAAAGGTAAAGGATAACGGGCCGGGACTTACACTCGAACAAAGAAAAAATATTTTTAGACAAAACTTTACAACCAAAACCAAAGGTCATGGGTTTGGTTTAATGACTGTCAAGAATATCGTAAAGGAACTTAAGGGGAGCATTTCTTATAGGAGTGAACTCGGTAAGGGAACGGAATTCGAAGTTACGCTACCGATTGACCAAAAAAAGAAGGATACTACAGCTCTAAGAGAATCCTCACCGATTCAACAGGTTTTCCCTCAACCGGCAGATGGACTAAGATGGATCTCATAATATTCCTATTGATAGGGCATTATATCGGGGATTATGGTCTTCAGACTGATAGAATGGCTAGAGAAAAAGGGGATTCACCGACCACTCTTACTTTCCATGTCTTTGTTTACACATTAACAATCATATTATCTACAGCACTCTATGCCGTATTGGAAGGATTTAATCCGGTTCCCCCGACTTGGCTTTTTATAACATTAGCGATTATCCTATTTATTACCCATTGGGCGCAGGACTATGTCAAAAGCCGAGTCAACGGTTCTCAGCAGCTTTACTATGTAGATCAATCACTGCATATATTATTACTTATCATATTCAGATATATTCTAATTAAAAGTTGAAAAATTAAAAAAATCGCCGAGAGAATAAATGACTGCGAGCAACGAACTTTTCAGCAAAATCCGCCCTTATCTCCCAAATCTCTTAATTGACAAAATACGGGAGGAAGGTTTCGCCCCATCCATAGAAATACTCGAAGGATCTTTGATGTTTGCGGATATATCCGGCTTTACCGCCATCTCCGAAAGATTGGCGTCAGTCGGTAAAAGCGGTGCCGAAGAGTTGACGGAAATTATCAATCACCATTTATCGGGAATAGTCTCAATTATTATCTCATTCGGGGGTGATATCCTCAAATTCGGAGGCGATGCGGCTTTGGTATATTTTAAGGATACCACCTCCGCTGTCGGTGCGGCTTTCAGCGTTAACAATTGGGCGACCGCTCATAAGGAAGTTAAAGCATCCGCAGGTAAATTTAATCTCTCACTGCATACGGGATTACATTATGGTAAATTCTTCTCCGCAGAGGTGGGCGATTATTTGGAAAAGTTGGAACATATCGTAACCGGCGATGCTCTCAATCAAGTATTTAACGCCGCCGATTATGCGGAAGGGGGGCAAGTAGGAGCGACAACGGATTTTGTAAAAGCGTCCGGCGATAATATACGGTCAATCACTTCCGAAGGTAATTTTCATCTCATCCTGCCAGATATGGAAATAGAAATACCGCCATATCGGAAATCCGCCGAAATTTATAATAACTCGTCGGATTTGAACCTCCTCAGTAAATTCCTCCCCCAAGGATTGTTCGGGAAACTATCCACAGGAAGGAATGATTCCATATCCGCAGAGCATAGGCGGATTACGGTTATGTTCATAAATTATTCCATCGAGGATAATATCAATTTTATGGGAAGGGCGGACGAGTTGAAGGTTCGATTGGATGATTATTTTCGGATGGTAAACGAAGCCATTTCCTCTTTGGGTGGGGTTATAACCCGTGTTGATTGTTATAGCAAGGGAGATAAAATATTAGCTGTTTTCGGGGCGATGCGAGCTCATCAAGATGACGACCTGCGAGCCGTTAAGTCGGCAATAAGAATGCAAAACGGCTTGGAGAAATTAAGGAATAAGACGGGATGGAAAATAAAACAAAGGATCGGCATCAACAGCGGCAAGGCGTTTTGTGGTGAAGTGGGAGGTTTGGAAAGGCGCGAATATACGGTTATGGGGGACGATGTAAATTTGGCGGCGCGCCTGATGTCCAAAGCGGACGATTACGATATTTTAATAGGCGAAAAGACATCTAACGGCATAGTAAACAGCACAATATCCACAGAATCTGCGGGCAAAGTAACCGTTAAGGGGAAAAGTATGCCCATACCCGTTTATAGGGTAACTCAAGAGGAATCCGATGACAACGATTTCGCCCTTGAAGCTTTATCGGCGCACTCGGGTCCGATTATTGGCAGGAAAAATGAGCAACAACTGCTCAAAGAGAAAATCCTATCCGCCAAAGAAGGGAATTTCTGTCCTATCATAATCGAAGGCGAAGCGGGCATAGGCAAATCGCGATTGACGGCGAGATTCTTGGAATTAACTTTGGAATCCGAGTTGCCCGGTTTTGCGGGCGTATGCCAAGCTTACGGAAATTCCATTCCCTTTCAACCATTCAAACCAATTTTTGAAAAACTGCTTGATATCAGGGATGGCAATTCGGAACGGGGTCGTATTATTAAATTTATCGATGAGCTTGGTTTTAATGGATTTGAACCGCTGTTAAATGATATTTTGGAATTAAATCTGACGGAAACGCCGATAACCAACAGGCTCGACGCCAAGACCCGTCTTCATAGATTATTCGATTTACTTTACGCAATTTTCAGAAATGAGAGCGAAAAATCTCCATTTCATATTATCCTCGAGGATATTCACTGGATAGATGAGACTTCTTTCGAATTCTTAAATTACATATTCGAGCAGGAACCCATAAACGGTTTTTTGGTTTTGGGGGTTACCAGGCCCGAAGAGAGAATTAGTAAATCAATCATTTATAAAATGTCAACTATTATACACCTTAAAGCGCTGCCGCCGGAGGAAGCAACGGAGTTAATATCTTCGTTATTGAAAATAAAACAAATACCGCCAAGAGTAAAAGAATTGGTAATCAACCGCTCCCAAGGAAATCCCTTCTTCACCGGTGAGATCGTTCGTTCGTTGAAAGATTCAGGATATATAACAAAGGATGAAAATACGGGGGAAATGATTTTTGCGGGGGATATCGAAAGCATAGAGCTTCCAGACAATATCAACAGTTTAGTATTATCCCGTATCGACCGTTTGGACGAAACAGCAAAAGATGTTATAAAAACCGCCTCCATAATAGGAAGATCGTTCTCCCTCGATATACTTCAGGATATATTCCCATACAAAATAGAAAAGCAAACCTTAATCGAAAACTTAGGGAAATTATCATCGCTGGATTTAACTCCCATAGACAGAAAAGGAGAAAATCCAAGCTATATATTCAAGCATATCCTTACTCAAGAAGTAGCTTATAATTTCCAATCTTTTCGGGAACGAGAGATATTGCACGAAAGGGTGGGCTTCAACCTTGAGAATAAATACAAAAACAATTTGCATCCTCATTTGGAAGTTTTAGCGCATCATTTCTCCAATAGCCGTTGCAAGGCTAAAGCGTTCTATTATCTCATCAAGGCGGGAGAGAAAGCATTTTCGATATACGCCAATTTTGAAGCGATGAAATATCTGCGTGAAGCGGAAAACATTTATAATAAGCCCGGTAGGTATCCTGCTTTCGTTAAGGGGGATGACATCATATTTATCCTTAAAACCAAAGGAAGTATAAATCGGAGGATGGGTGCATACGACAAGGCAATCGACGATTATAAAAAACTATATCGATATCTTAAGCGCTGGAAAGATTACGATTTTGTCTCAAAGATTTTAACGAACATTTCAGAAGCAAAATGGCTAAAAGGGGATTATGATGGGGCTGCAAGATCAGCGAAAAAAGGGCTGAAAATCGCATCAGAGCATAAAAACGAGTATGGCAGGGCTGTAAATCTTTTTGCTTTAGGCGAAATCAGCAGGCTTCGAGGGGACTTTAAGAATGCGATTGAACTATTTAATCAAGCTATAAAAATATTTAAATCCTTCAATAAATCGTCGGATCTTTCAAACTGTTTGAACAGTTTGGGAATATCGTTTTGGTCTATGGGGGAATTGGAAAAGGCACTTCCGATATATAAGGAGGCTTTACAAATTCACAAAAAACTCTCCGATCTTGAGGGCGAAGCAAAGGTGCTTAACAATTTGGGGTTGATATACCTCGACACCGGAAAACCGGAAAAAGCACTCGGGAATTTCAAAAAGGCGGCAAGCATTTTTGAGCGAATCGGAGATAACCGTAATAAGAGTTATTGCCTCGGGAATATCGGTTATATCCAAAAGAATTACGCAAATATCGGGGAAGCCGAATCGGCGTTTAAGGAAGCATTAAAGCAGTTGAAAAAAATCGGTGATATCGCCGGCTCCGCATACACATACTCTAATCTGGGAGACCTTTATTTGCAGAATTACAATCCAAAGCAGGCTTTGAGAAATCACAAAATGGCTTTGGAAATCGCCGAAAGCTTAAAAGATGACGAATTAATCAGCGAGCTATTGGGGGGGATTGCGCTTGATAATGTGGCATTGGGGAGGTTTGCCGAGGCTGAAGAATCCGCTCAAAAAGCATATGAAATAAGCAAAAGGATCGGAGCAAAGATATTTACAATTAGATCTTTATATGCCTTGGTTGAAGCGGATATATCGGATAAGAATCGTGAAATAGATATCAATATCCGAGAATTAGAGGAATTGGTGCGGAGTGATAAAAGCGAATATGGAATTTTCGGGCTTTACAGCCTTGCTAAATTTTATCAATCGAGGCAGGATTATCAAAAAGCTAAATCATACTTTGAGACCGTCTTGGATAAAGCCGTAAAAACGAATCTTCGTCAACTGGAGTGGAAAGTTCGTTACAAACTGGGCGAACTTATACTTGCTTCCGCAAATGACGATTATTCCCATTCAATTGCCATAAATCATTTCAAAACAGCATCAAAACTTATTTATGAAGCCGCCTTAAGTTTTAAGACTCGAGAGGAAAAAGAGCGCTATTTATCCATACCTGAAGTAAAAAAAATACTAAAACTGGCAGGCGATATCCCCCAATTAGCCAATTATTAACACTTTACTATCTTTTAACTACATTATTTAGGATTAAATAAATTGACTTTTCAATTTTTATTTATATAATTTTCCGTTTATTATGGGAAAGCAGTTAGAACAGAAATCAATGGATCCTATCGCCAAGATAACCGCCCCCGTTTCCGATTTTATGGAATTATACGAGCGGAAGCTGAAAGAATACTTGATAGCGGAGAATGCGCTCATCTATCAAATAACTAAACATATCTTATCGGCTACCGGCAAAAGACTGCGGCCGACAATAGTTTTTCTTTCCGCTTCCACACTCGGATATGCCGATGAAAATGTCACCGTTCCGGCTATAGCTCTGGAACTCATTCATAATGCTACTTTATTGCATGATGATGTCATAGATGAGGCAAAATATCGTCGGGGTATTGAAGCTGTAAATTACCGCTGGGATAATTTGGTCTCGGTGCTGATGGGGGATTATTTCTTTGCAAAGGCATTCAAAATCCTGGTTAATAACGGAAGGCAGGATTTGCTGAAAGCTGTTTCATCAGCCACCGAACGCGTAAGCGTCGGAGAACTGACTCAGGTGCAACAGATTAACAATTTATCCATTACTGAAGATATTTATCTCTCGATAATTTCCGATAAAACAGCCTCATTATTCTCCTGCGCGGGAGAATCCGGCGCCATTTTAGCCGATGCGGGAGAACAAATCAGGGAATCTTTCCGTGGTTATGGAGAAAACCTCGGGATAGCTTTTCAAATCGCCGATGACCTTTTGGATTATATCGGCGATGAGAAAAAAACCGGCAAAGGTATTGCGAGTGACCTGAAAGAAGGATGGTTCACGCTTCCTTTAATACACTCGCTTAAAAACTCTTCGCAGGCGACTTCCAAAGAGATAAAGGCGATACTCGAAAACGGTTTTCGGGAGGACAAATTCGAGTTGATTAAGGATTTCGTCCTTGAAAACGGCGGCGTTGATTATTCTCTCAAAAAGGCATCTTTATTCAGGGACAGGGCTTTGGATTATTTGGATAAAATCGATGATTCGCTTTATAAGGAGGCCCTAATAGATTTGGCTGAATTTACCGTTAAAAGGGAACGCTGACATCCAACTATGTTTTATTTTATATCTTACCATTCGATTTTGAAACCGAAGGAATTCCCCTTCGGTTATCTTATATTTATAATAAAGGAACCGCTTAATCCTTTAAGGATATAAAAAACTATGCAGAGCTGGCATTTAGAATTCGGAAATAGTTTATATCCTTACTTATTCGGTTTCGGGGTATTATTAATAGCCTTTAGTTGGCTATATTATCGAAAAACCACCCCCGAACTCCCATTCATTTTTAGAGCGCTCCTATTTACTTTGCGAATATTGTCGATTGCGATAGTAATTTTCCTGCTGTCATCCCCAACGATAGTATTGACGGAAGAAAAGCTTATGGGGAATAAATTGGCGGTGCTCATCGATAAATCGGCAAGTATGGGGTTTATGGAAAGGGGGAAAACCCGCTTACAATCGGTTTCAGATGCGGTTGACCTGCAAAAGATATCAAAAGAACAACCTATTATCCCTTTCGCTTTTTCGGATACATTGGTCGAATTGAATTCCCTTTCAGTCCCTACGGCCGATAGCAACCTAACAGCGCTGGGAAATGCCTTGCGGAAGCTGAACACTTTGGAGAGATTGATGGATATCGGAGGAATTCTTATTATCAGTGATGGCCGTTCCAATTTGGGCTCCGATCCGCTTTATGAGGCTTTAAGGATGGATATTCCAATCTCGGCTATCGGCGTCGGTGATACAATCCCGATACCCGATTTATCCATTGAAGATATCGATGGTCCCAATATCGTTTATCGGAGTGAAAAAATAAACTTTAAGGTTTCCCTCAAATCTGATTTGCAAAAGGATTTATCGGTGTTTTTAGATCTATATCAAGGGAAAACGCTCCTTAAATCCAAAAAAATCCTGCTTTCAGGCAGGGGAGCAACCAAACCTACCTCTATCGGGGTAAAAGCCGATTCAGTCGGAGAATTCAATTATAGGTTTGTTGTCAGAAGCAGTTTTAAGGAGAGATTTACAAAAAATAATTCCCGCTCCAAAGTTGTCCGAATCCTTAAGGATCGCTTGAATATTCTTCTGTCTGCGGATTATCCAAGCTGGGAATTTACCTTCCTTAAAAGGGTGCTTGCTTCCAATGATAAGTATAATGTATCCGTTTATCTGCCCGGCAAAGGTTCAAAAAACATCCTGACCCCGCAAACAGGCGAAAAGCTGGGTGATTATGACTGCCTGATATTTTTAAGCGGTGGAAATAAGAGCTTCAACCGTTATGGAAAGGCTTTAAGCGATCTTTATTCGGCGGGTAAACTGAACGCTTTAATCTTTCTCTCGCCGGAAACAGCCAACAGCAGATATGTAAATTTCCTACGGGAAATCGGCATAATTTCACAAAAACAAAATCCTTTTGCGGAAAATGGCGAATTCCTTCCCAAAATCACCAATAAGACCGTGATAGATGCTTTGCTAAGACTACCTTATAATGATAATATGAGCCGATATTCCAAATTACCTCCGCTTAAATATAGACTAATTCCGTTAACACCAAATAAAAATTGGGATGTGGTAATGAGCTCCTCGACCTTCGAGGGGGACAACTCGCCTTTACTGTTAAAAAGTAAAAGCGGCGGAAATCATATTGTCATATTCAATGGCGGTCCGATTTGGAGGTGGAAATTTTTTACCAACCGCACCGGCGAAGCCGACAGCACCTATAAAATTATGATGGGGAATATAATTACTTGGTTAACAGTCAGCGGGCAGGCAAATCCCATTGAAGTCACAACCGACAAAAAGCTATATGAATTGGGCGATGAGGTCCGATTTAAGGCGCGGGTATTGGATGACAACTATAAACCTTTTAAGGGAAGTTCCGTGATAGTGGAATTGAAAAACGGGAATGTAAAACAGCAATTGAATCTTGAAAGGGGGATTCAAGGGAAATTCGAAGGTTTAGCCGGAAGGCTCGCCCCGGGAGGATATTCCTACATCGCTTACGCAATCGTGTCAGGCGATACCTTGAAGACAGTAAAGGGACACTTCACTATAGAACAATTCAGCGAGGAATTCCGACACCTTACCGCCGACAGGCATATCCTAAAACGGATGGCATCCTCCACCGGGGGGAGATATCTCGATATAGAAAACAAAATAAACGGACCATTCCCATTGCATAAAAATTCCATTGTTGAAAAAAAGCCTATCAGACTTTCGGCTTATCCTTCGATAATGATTCCGCTTATATTGTTATTGGCATTGGAATGGATAATAAGAAAACGGAGGCAACTGCCCTAAAACCGCCCCAATAATTAATAAAATTGAAATCCCCCAAAACACTACATTTTTAAAACTTCTTTTAACAATCCTTCCACATCCGTTACCTTAAAAGGCTTATGCAAAAAACCATCGGCTTTGGAAAGGATGTTTTGGGTTTCGGGTGATGATACCGAATATCCCGTTATAATCACAACGGGGAGTTCGGGATAATTGTTCTTGATTGCTGCGAAAAGCTCCTCCCCGCTCATCCCGGGCATTTTAAGGTCGGTGATAACCATATCATAATTATCATCCGACAAGCTTTCAAGCGCTTTTTCGCCGCTTTCTACATTCACACCCTTAAACTCAAAAACCCCGAGAATTTCCGACAGCAATGATGACATATTCTTATTGTCATCAACTATCAGAACTTTCCTATTTAATTCGGCGGACATACAAAGCCCCTTTTTTTACATTGCTGATTAATTATAGTACTGCGATAAGCTATTCATCTATGGCCATAATATATTTCCACTTCCGATAATATTATCGGTTAATAATACCGCTTGCTTAATAGATTTATCGACCACCCTGCCCGAAAATCCATTTTACGGCAACTTTTACGCTAACTTATCGTATATCAATGATAGAGAGAAAAAAGAAATTGTAATTCACTTTAATTTGGCGGATAAGGAACTTTCGGGAAATAAGGTGTATAAAATTTATAAGTGATGAAAATAAAGACGAAAGGAGAAATTATGAAACTGAAAAAAATCATTCCGCTTTTCATTTTTGCCGTTGCATTGATAGCGCTTCAATCGGTGAATGTCTCCGCAAAAAGCAATTCCGAGCACGGATGGTTGGGGGTGTATATTCAGGATATCGATCCGAGTATGGCTGAAGCGATGAATTTGAAATCAACCGAAGGCGTTTTGGTGAACGATGTGGTCGATGGCTCGCCTGCCGATGAGGCGGGGATAAAATCGAAGGATGTTATTGTTAAATTTAACGGCGAAAAATGTATCGACGAAAGCGAATTGCGCAATTTGATACGGGATACCAAACCAAATGACAAGGTAAAGATAACGGTTATTCGTGATGGCAAAAAGAAAAATCTCTCCGTAAAAATAGGAGAAGCGAGTGAGAGCTCCTTTAGTTCTAATTTCAATTGGAACGGTAATAACCCCTATTTCAACAAAATGATGATACACGGATTCTTGAAAAAGCCGGGAATCGGCATTAAAATCGAGGATTTAAACGACCAGCTTGGAAAATATTTTGGGGTAAAAGATGGCGAAGGTGTTTTGATTACCGAAGTTTTGGAGGATTCTCCGGCGGAAAAAGCAGGCCTTAAAGCGGGAGATGTCATTATCAAAGCCGATGGCGAAGATATCGAAGATAGCGAGGACTTGCGTGATATAATTTCAGAGAAGGAAGATGGTGATAAGGTAAAATTAACCGTTTTGCGCAATAAGGATAAAAAGAAATTCATAGCTGAAGTATCAAACGATTACCCTTTCTCGGAGTGGGGTAATTTCATTTCTCCAATCAGGAATATGCTTACCGTTCAAACCCCGAATTTTTCCGATGAGGATATCGATGTAGATATGAGTAAAATGAAAGAATCGATTAAGGATTTGAAAGAACAATTAAAAGAGCTTAAGAAGGAATTGAAAAAGAACTTCAAGGATATTGATATAGAATAAACAAAAATCTCATCTCAGGCCTCCTTTGAAACCGGTCCGGGCAGCGCTATGAAACCGCCCGGACTTTTTTTAACGGGATGGTCAACATTTTCAACTCTTCCAACGGAAGATCGCCGATAAACAACGCCATATCCCCCCCACCGGCGCCGGTTGGTTTACATCTTCCGCCATTGCTTACCGCCCATTCCCTTAATCTACGGTGGATAGGCAGTTCATAGCGAATGCCAGCCAATGCGGTATATCTGCCGACCAATTCGGTAAACTCATCGAGCGCGGGGAATAATTCGGATTTTGGAGCGCTGAACCATAAATCCGCCAAGTAATCGGCGGATCGAATAAGTTCTTTTAGAATCCCCTTCGACTTTTCGGAGTCTGCGGATATCCATACATTAAACCTATCAACGAAATCCCGTGTATCGGCTGCTTCACCCGTCCAAACCAAAGCCAAAGGGATATCATATCGAGGGGGGGCGATATTTATCCTGTCGATTTTGAAATTATTCCTCTCCAATTTAAATTTAATTGGCTCGGCAAAAACACAGGCCGCCACATCAGCGCCACTCCCCTTTCCCCCCTGCGCTTTACGGTGCGCCATAATCGCATATTTGCTAATTGTCATTCGATTGTTAGAGATATCGAATCCAGCCCTCTTAAACCTCAAAGCTATTATCCCAGCCGCTTCGGCAGAGGAGGAACCAAGCCCGAGTTTAACTTCCCTTCCATCGTCAAACTGATGATAGAATTCCTTCTTATCCATCTCAATATTCGGCAGACCGAATTTTCGTTCAAATTCCATCAATTCCGAAATCGGAATACTCAAGGATTCTCCGATAACAGGCGATGTGATTTGATTTTCAGCCGGTTCGCCCTCCGATATAAGAATATATCGAGGCACAGACAATAAGACAGCAGTTCCCCCATAAAGCACCGCATACTCCCCCGATAGCATCACTTTGCCCGGTATTTTAATCGACTTCATTCTATTTCAATAATCTCCGCAGCAGCTCCCGGTTCGCTGGGTATAACATCAATTACACCATCGATGCCCTCCGCCATTTCGGTAATCCTATCTATTTCATCTCTCCTGCATATCAGCGCCACATTGGGACCGGCATCTATGGTGAAATAAACCTTAATTCCACCTTCCCGCCATTTTCTGACGGCAGTAATAATTTCCAATGTTGTCGGGTTCCAGTAAATCAAGGGACTCCTCGAGGCTATCATACAGCTGTGCATAGCCAAAGCATTCCATTCCGCAATCTCCCCTATTTTGGGGAAGTCGGTTTTCCTCAATGCGGTAAGCATAGCTTTATAATCAACAAGCGCTTGTTTTAACCATAACCTATAATAGGGGGATGTTTTGGAACTATGAAGCATCCCTTCGGTGGATGGAATTTTCCTATTATCCCTTTCGGTTATAACTATTACCATAGCGAAATTTATTTCTTTAGGTCCGTATAGAAGCCTTGCGGAAGGATTTTTGCTTTTAGGCATTACCGCCAATCCGCCGGGTATCGAACGAGCGGCGGAACCACTTCCCAATCGCGCCAATATGGAAAGTTCGCGTAGTGATAATTTTCTTTCGGCGAATCCGCTCAATGCTTTCGCCAAAGCGGCAAAACCCGAGGCGCTGGAAGCCAATCCCGATGCCGTAGGGAAATTATTTTTCGAAGTGATGGAAAATCTTCCCCATATAATCCCTTTATCACGCCATAAATCCAGATAGCTCGAAATACGGCGATAGGAATCAGCTTCCGCCGGGGCATCATTTATTAAAATTTCATCGATATTTGAATCGGTGCGGACGATTTCCGTTTCAGTCGCAAGCGATTCAAGGGCTAATGAGATGGAGGGGGTGGCGGGAATATTACCTGCCACCGAGTATTTCCCCCAATACTTTATTAAGGCTATGTTGGCATATGCACGGGCTTTGACCCGTCTGATCACCGCAAAGCTCCTAATGCGAATGGAAGCACCATAGCAAATTCCCCTGACAGCTCTTCCACAAGGGCATATTGTTGTTCCGGTTTAACGATGGCGATCACCGCTCCTCCACCCCCACTTCCGGTAAGTTTAGCTCCCAATACACCATAATCGAGCAACAGTTCCACCGCGCGATCCAATGCTTTCGTGGAAACTCCCAATCGAGCCAGTAGCTCATGATTACGGAACATCAACCTTCCCGCTTCCACACAATCACCCGTTCCCAGGGCTATTCCCGCATCAACGGTCAAATTACCGATATCCTCCAAGATATTGTCGATATATTTCCGGTGCATTTCCCGCCGCCTTTTGACCCGTTGAACCAATTCAATCGTGCGCGCACCAGGTTCCACAAGGCAGATAATCCCACTCATCGGAGAGGGCATTTGGATCGGCAGGAATTCCCGAGGGGGACCCTTACGGAACCATAAAACACCGCCGGATAAAATCGTGGCGGCATCCATCCCGCTGGGATGCCCATGAAATATCGATTCGAGCTTTTGGACCTCCTCGAATAAGTCACTATTCCAACGCTTTTTGCTCTCGATATGCCTATACCTCCTAAGCGAAGAACAAAGGGCAACCGAAAACGCCGCCGATGATCCGAGCCCCATACCAGGAACCAATTCCGATTCTATCTGTATCCCTATTTGTTCCTTTTGCAACCCATACATTTCCAGAGCTTCATAAACAGCCTTTGAAAACATTCTGATATCGTTATCGGATTCGGGAACAGGGAATACCTGTTTGAAATCGGGATGGAGGAATCGGGGACCATCAGGATCATAATTTACCCGCATCTTCAATCCTATATCAATAGCAGCGGAAATCCCCGGATAATTATAAACCGTGGCGTGTTCACCGAATAGGACTACCTTACCCGGCGCGAAAGTTTCCACCGGCAATTCGTCGTTTTCCTTTTTCATCTTTGGCTTTTGTTTAATGTTTCGATAAATCTCCTCGGCAACCTCAATCTTCACTTGGCCTCGTTTTATCATTTCCTGAGCAATATCATCGATATCCTCCGGGGGTACGCCGACACTAATCGCCACACTTCTGGCGTGCAAAGCCATATGCCCTTTTTGAATTCCAACGGTACTCAGTGCAAGTATGGCGGAGAAGTTCTGTCCTAATCCAACGGCAGCCAGCAACCCCGCTAATTGGCGGGAAGTATCGACTCCGCTTATGGTCATCAAAATCTTGACTC
This sequence comes from Candidatus Zixiibacteriota bacterium, assembly GCA_026983835.1. Taxonomy (GTDB): domain Bacteria; phylum Zixibacteria; class MSB-5A5; order UM-FILTER-46-8; family UM-FILTER-46-8; genus JALSTH01. Next base: position 23,534 of record JALSTH010000089.1, read on the forward strand.
CCGGGTGAGCGGAAGTTGCCCCGCCAACTATTCCTACCTGAAGGGGAAGTTCTATTTTGCCATGAAGGTTCCCTTTGGAAACCCAGTAAGATGTCAGAGCCTTGTATCTACCATCCTTGGCGGCATAAGCATGTCCACCGGCTTCAATAGCACGCCAATCCTGCCCTAACGCCAAAGCCGCCGCACAAATACCATTGAAAATTCCCTTATTATGAGTCGCAGCCCGATATGTATCCACCTCCGCAAAACGATTCGCTTCCACCATCCTTTGAGCTACTTCCCAACCTGATAATTCCTTCGTCGCCAAATATTCCACTGGCAATACAAATTCCGCTTTCGCCATCCTCCTATCCGCCAAATTGGATAAAATACGGAGGTTCACCCTTCCACCGGTTATATTTTCAACCATCGAGCCTACCGCCTCACAGGCATAATTTACCGCATTGGCTCCCATCGCTTCACATACATTAAACAATAAATGCAAAGCTATCATCTTCCCAAATCCTTCGCCTCCATCAATAATTCTCGGTTCGATGTCGAAAACACCGCCGCCTCTTTGCACCATTCGAGGATTAGCAAGGTTCGCCCTTTCAATTATTTCCCGCTTACTGTCAAGTAGCCGCCTCGCAGCATCCTCCGGATCTTTAAGGTCCAAAATTTGAACCTGTCCTATCATAACCGGGTCGGAAGTCTCGGTGCGAAATCCCCCCCCTTTACGAATCATCAGGGCGGCTTTAGACGCCGCCGCGATTATCGAAGCTTCTTCGATCGCCATCGGAACAAGATATTCCCGTCCATCCACCAAAAAGTTCAAACCCAATCCCAGTGGTAACCCTAAAACACCAACTGCATTCTCGACCATATTTACGGCATGTTCTATTCGCAGCGCATTCCCATTCCGTAACTGTGAAACCTGCTCGTCCGTGAGATTAAAACTATGGGCTAAAAAAGCCAATCTCTGCTCCACGGATAAACGGTAAAATCCCGGAATACGGGATGTCCGTAATTCAGCTCCGCGAATCAATCGCGATCCTAATAAACGAATTTTCCTCTTCATCTAATCTTCCTTTTCGCCAAGCCAACCATAAGAGTTAAGCCACTGGCGTAATTCTCCGGTATATACCCGGGGGACATTTTTTAATCCTTTTAAGTTGTCAACTCCGGTTAAAAGCATTGCTGTTTTCAATTCATATATCAAACTTTCCACAAACAAAGAAGCTTTTTTTATGCCTCCATCCAAGTAAGCTTTCAAAATTGGCCTCGCAAACCCGCCGACATCAGCTCCAAGAGCGATCGATTTCGCCACATCAAGCCCGGAATTAATACCACCCGAAGCTATAACCGAAACATCATCACTCATTATCATCCGCGCAGCATAAATGCTAAAAGCGGTGGGGAGTCCCCAATCACTGAATGTTTCCCCAGCCCTCTTTATTTTCTCATCATTGGCACGATACATTTCAACTTTGGTCCAAGATGTACCGCCCGCACCGGAAATGTCAATATATTTTACACCTGCTTTTTTCAACCTCTCTAAAGTATACGGATCAATACCTGCTCCTGTTTCCTTTATTAAAACTCTGCCGTCAAGTATCTCCATCAATTCCGTTATCGCATCGAGCTGTCCGGTATAATTCCTGTTTCCCTCAGATTGTACCATCTCCTGAGCGGGATTCAAATGAACGCAAATCCCATCAGCTTCAATAGAGCTAATCAAATCCTTTACCCTATTAATTGGATAATTAACAAGTTCAGCCGCTCCGATGTTCCCTAATAATACACCGTTGGGAATCCATTTCCGGACGGCAAAATCCTTTTTAGTTTCGGGATGTCGATAAATAACCCTTTGGCTGCCAACTGCAAAGGCGATTCCCTTTGCCTCCGAAATCTCTGCCAAGGAGCGATTTAATTCCCGTGCATATTCCGTTCCACCAGTCATACTGGTTATCATCAGCGGAGCCCGAAGTAGTTTACCGAAAAATTCGGTCTCTGTCCGTATTTTCTCAAAATCCACTTCCGGCAAAGCACAATGTATCAGATGCACACATTCCAATAGGGAACTTTTAATGTAAGAAACATCCTTTTCCGCAACTATTTTAAGATGTTCGCTTTTTCTTTTCCCTATGGATAAATCTTTTTCGGTCAATCGAGTGATCTCTCCCTCCGATTATAATCTCGATACATCTTTAAAAATAAAGCATAATAAATTAAAATTCAACTAATTGTCAACTAAAATTATCCAAAAGGCTTTATTAAATCCGATGGGGACAAAATATAATATTACAGTATTTCTAATATAAATCATCTCATTTTGGATAGTCACTTCAATATTGATGACAATTTATCTATTTCTTTTTGCTTTCTTGTCCCGTTTGGATTATTATAATTTATCTATGCGAAATTATATCGGGAATATTATGAGATACAATAGCCTTTTGGAAGAGAAACTAACCGAATACCAGCACAAAATCAATAATCGGCTGGATGAGATTCTCCCATCCCCTCACAAAAAACCAAAGATTCTTCACGAGGCGATGAGATACAGCGTAATGGCTGGCGGAAAACGACTAAGGCCTATTTTAGCGTTGGAGGCGTATAATTACTGTGGCGGGAGGGATTTCCAAAGGATTATCGATCCGGCTTGTGCATTGGAATTAATACATAGTTACTCGTTGATACACGACGACCTCCCCTGTATGGATGATGACGAATTGCGTCGCGGGAAACCGACGCTTCACAAAAAATATTCCGAATACATTGCCGTTTTAGCGGGGGATGCGCTCCATGCCCTTGCTTTTGAGATACTATCTTCCGCTACGGACATTCGTGTAGTTAGAGAAGTGGCAAAGGCTATCGGTACTTTCGGGATGGTTGGCGGGCAGGTTAAGGATGTTGAAGCCGAAGGGAAAGATATAACTTTAGATGAAATAAATTTTATTCATATCCATAAAACAGCGGCACTGATTTCCGCTTCGGTGAAAATAGGGGCTATGTTAGCTAAAGCTCCGGAGGAGAAAATAAGAGACCTGGCGAAGTATGGAGATTCCATCGGTTTAGCTTTCCAAATCGTTGATGACATTCTTGATATCGAAGGAGATAAAGATAAATTAGGGAAGCCTATCGGGTCCGATGAGCTTAGCGACAAAGCTACATATCCAAAAGCTATTGGATTGGAGCAATCGAAAAAAAGCGCTGCCCAACTTATAGATAAAGCTAAAAGTTATCTTAAGGACGCACCAAAATCAAATCTTTTAATTGATATAGCTGACTACATCCTGAAACGACAAAATTAAATTCGGTGCCATCCACCCCATCCGTGGATAAGCTATTGAATATACCCAAGCGCTTTCAGATCCTCCATTTGCTGAGCACTAATGGTTCGGGAAGGTTTTTGTTTTTGCGCCCTTTTAATACCGTTTTCATAGGTCGGTATATAGGTAACCGGGAATTTCGATAGGAAATCCGACTTGAATATATCGGTAAGCACGACACCGTCCATATCATCGGCTGTGGGCTTATGTTCCAACTCCAATATGGTGGGAGTAATATCCAATACTGAAGCTCCCGTAATCTCATGATTAGCTTTTATTTCCGGACCCTCCGCCATAAAGACCCCCTGTAATCTATGAACGCCCGAGAATCTCAATTGAGACCAATCAATAATCCGTACTAAAGGGAGAGTGTCGCCCTGCGCAATGAATTTCTGTTTTAGAAGCCATTTGGGATCGAAATCGGGTTTAAGCTTGAAAGTAAAATGATCTTTGGAAGCATTAGGCTCAGTTTCATTTATCACGAATAGATTCTCTCCATTGCCATTTACTTTGACCGATTTCAATACATTCCTTATCATATCCGCATCAGCTGGATTTAAAACTATCGTTTCGCAAAAATCATTCACATTCCAAACCCTTACCTTGTCATCTAATCCAAGTCGTTTCATAACGGAATAGCCCCGAACGATTAATTTATGACCACTCGGTTGAAAACCATGATCGGATAGAATAAAAACAGTAGTATTGGGGGGGATATTCCCCAATATTTTTTTTATGGTTCTATCCATTTCACGATAACCCTCAGGTATAACATCGTGATATTTCGCCACTTGTTCGGGAGTTACATCCTTAAAATATTGGGGTTCGTAGAACCTCCAATACACATGGCAGATATTATCAGGTAATTTATTATAATAAACGGTGAAATCCGGCATTTCTTTCATAATCATATAAGCGAAAATATCGGAAGTGAATTTTAGCTTCGCTATTCTGAATTTATAATTCATAGCATAATATGCCGAATTATCCTTACCTATGGTTGCATTTGACTTCAATGTTTTAATTAAATAATCTAAGGTTGTTAATCGTAATCCATATCCGATAGATTGTAACCCATAAGTTATAAATTGGGATACCCCCGCCTTTTCAGATTCTTTAAGTCTAGCCTTATCAAGACGATTTAGATTTCCCCTTTTTTGGCCCAAGAAATCCTGATATATCCTTCTGACAAATGAATACTTCATCGGATAGGTTTCGGGGCCCGGAGCCATAAATCCAGGAACGATAAAGCCATTAACTGGCCTCGGGGGATAAGTCGAAAAATAACCGAAAATCCCGATTGATTGCCCATCCTCCTCCATAATTTCCCATATCCGTTTAACCAATACATCATTCGATTCACCGAAAAAGTCCATTATCCCATGCTTGTCCGGAGTTTTACCGGTCGCTATACTGTTCCAAACTTGAGGGGAAAACATACTTGAAAGCGACCGCAGGTTGCCATAAGTACCTTCTTTCATAATCTTGCTTATCGTAGGGAGTTCACCTTTTTCCAACAATGGATTTATCACCTGCCAACTTGTTCCATCAAAGCCTAACATTAAAAATTTATGCTTATCGGCACCTGAATTAATCGCATTATGTATGGAAATGACTCTCCCATAAAAGACAATTAACATTAAAGCTAACACAATTACTATACCAACGGATTTGGTTGAAACTTTCAATCCTTTGAAAAATTCATAGGCCCTTTCATAAAAATGCACCAGAACGCTATTAAAAATAATCGTTAAACCTATAAAAATAACTGAAGGTAAAAGGCTGACAATCAAACTATGCTCGTGATATAATAATATTGATGTTATTGCACCAGCTATATATAATATATAGGCTGACAACACAATATGATACCTCTTTGGGGCTTTCCCACCTGCCTTCAAAAATAATACCAAAATCAACCCATAGATAAAACCAACGACAATAGGGATTACGCCGAAATAAAATAGGAATAGACCAAAAGAATCCCCGAAATGCGGGTTGTTTAATTCCAATAGCCAAAATATGAAAATGCTTAAGATAAAAAATGTCTTTGAGCCCAATAAAGCTGATTTAATCGAATTTATTTTCATTACTATCTCCTATTTCCGTAATTAACTTCAAAAGGTGTGAAAATCGTAAAAAAGCAACGCACCCTTTTTTCAGAAAACCTTAAAACAAACTCTGCAGAAAGCGAGTAAAAAAAGATACGCAAATGGCAAATTATGATAAAAAGAAAGTTTAGTCAACCGAAAAGTTTGTAGAGAGTCCTGAGGAGTTTGTGTGTGATAAGGATAACCAAGGTAAAGTATTGATTTAAAAATTAAATTTACACAACTGTTGACAATTGCTCAACTATTAGCGTAATAATTACCAAGTATTTCATAGACGGCCAAAAATTAGATCGACTTAAGCGTTTATATAAAATATGAAGCTTTATACCTAAAAGGTAGTAAACAAAAGGAATATTTTTATTCTGCATAATCCAAAAAGAGGATTTGTCTCACTACTATATAATCGAATCAGCTTCGCTGCGGGTATATTTGCCGCCATTATATTTATCATAATTGTATTGATGTTATTCATCACTTGGGTAGGCGGAGGAGTCAGCCCTTACTTCGGGCTGGTAGCATTTCTGATCCTTCCACTGTTTTTGATAGTGGCAATATTGATAATTCCCATAGGCGTATGGTGGGAACGGCGGCGCTGGATCCGCACCGGAAAAAAAACCGAAAAGCTTTTCCCGGTAATCGATCTGAACATACGGCGTCAACGGATAACACTGAGCATCTTTAATACCGCAGTGTTTGCTGTAATCATATTTTTTGCGATTAGCGCCTATAAAGCATACCATTTCACGGAAACCACACAATTCTGCGGAAAACTTTGCCACGAGGTTATGCATCCGGAATATATCGCTTATGAGCGGTCTCCCCATGCAAGAGTTAGATGTGTCGATTGTCATGTCGGTGAAGGAGCCAATTTCTATGTGAAGTCGAAATTGTCGGGTTTGTACCAGGTCTATTCGGTGCTTGCCAATGCATACCCGAAACCGATACCTGTGCCGATAAAAAACCTCCGTCCGGCGCAGGAAACCTGCGAACAATGCCATTGGCCGGGTGCCTTTTTTGGAGCAAGGCAAAAACTTATCACCCATTATTTAAACGACGAGCATAACAGCCCCTGGCAAATCAATCTGCTTATAAAAATTGGAGGAGGTTCACCGGGCACCGCTCAAACTACAGGCATACACTGGCATATGAATATAGCCAATAGGGTGGAATACATTACCCGCGATTCAACACATCAGGATATCCCGTGGGTCAAAATAACCAATAATAAAACCGGTGTGACCAGAATTTATAATGATACCGAGAACCCGCTGACACCGGAGGAGGTTAAGACACTCCCCAAACACCGTATGGACTGTATGGATTGCCATAATCGCCCCACACACATTTTTCGCTCACCAAGTTATTCAGTTAACTTGGCTCTGCTTACGAGGAGAATAGATCCTGAATTACCGAATATCAAGCAAAATGGGGTCGATGTTCTAACCGCAGATTATGGAACGACCGACGAAGCGCTTAAAAAGATTGAACAGAAAATATGGGTATTATATGACCCCGAAAACTATCCTGACACCGTTCTCTCCAATGCCACAATCGAACAGGCAATCAAAACCCTCAAAGGAATTTACGCTACAAATTTTTTCCCCGAAATGGGAGTACAATGGGATGTCTATGCCGACAACATAGGACATTTAAATTCCAAGGGGTGTTTTCGATGTCATAACGAAAACCATCAAACTGAAGGTGGAAAGGTTCTAACCCGCGAATGCCTAACCTGCCACACCATTATAAGTCAAGGGTCGCCGGGGGAGGTGGAATTAGCGGAACATCCCGAAGGGCTGAAATTCAAACATCCTGTTGATATCGACGAGGCTTGGGCTGAAATCGGATGTTATGAATGTCATACCGGGGCTACGCCTTGAGTTATCTAAGGAGTTTCAAAGATAAATCCGAAAATGCCCGAGAATAATGATTATTACTTACCGATTAGGCCTACCCAATCCTATTTATCAGCTTATTACAAGCCATTATTCCCAATAAGTCTTATCATCCAAAAGCTACAACAAGGGGAAATATTTTTTTATCTCATAATCGGTAACGCTTATCCTATAACTATCCCATTCAGCTTTCTTAAAAGCGATTAAATTCTCGAAAATATGATCGCCCAACACATTACGCATCAACTTGCTGCTTTCAAACTTTTCAATCGCTTCATTAAGGTCGGTTGGCAATTCCTCAATTCCATACTCAAGCCGTTCAGCTTCGGTCATCCCATAAATATTCTCTTCTATCGGCGGGGCTAATTCCAATCCTTTTTCGATACCCGCCAACCCCGCGGCTATCATAGCCGCAAAAGCTAAATATGGATTGCAGGCAGGGTCGGGATTGCGCAATTCTATGCGGGTTGCTTTTTCCTGCCCCAGGCGATACATCGGCACACGCACCAATGATGAACGATTCCTCCTCCCCCAACTGATATAAACCGGAGCCTCATATCCCGCAACAAGCCTTTTATACGAGTTTACCCATTGATTTGTCAGCAGCAGGAATTCAGGTATGTACTTCAGTATGCCGGCAATATAACTTTTCGCCATATCCGACAAATGATATTCATCATCGGCGGAGAAAAATTTATTTCCCTCCTTTGAAAATAATGATTGATGAACATGCATACCACTTCCATTTTCCCCGAAAACCGGTTTGGGCATAAATGTGGCGTAATACCCTTCCAAACGAGCTATCTCCTTGACAGTCAATCGATAAATCATCGCATAATCAGCCATCCTCAGCGCTTCCTGATACCGCAGATCTATTTCCTGTTGGCTGGGAGCTACCTCATGATGTGCGCACTCCACAGGGATCCCCAAGGCATTCAGCGCTACGGCCGTCTTCTTGCGTAGTTCCGCCGTTTTATCCGTAGTCGCATAATCGAAATATCCCCCTTTATCTATAAATTGCGGCGATTTTGAATCGCGGAAATAAAAGTATTCCAATTCGGGACCAAGATAGCAGGTTAATCCTTTTTCCGAAAGTTTAGTTGTCAAGTTCTTCAACACATAGCGGGGATCTCCCTCGAAAGGGGTTCCATCGGGCTTTTCGATATTACAGAAAACCAAAGCCACATTCTCTCCCCCGACGGGCCAAGGGAGAATTCTAAAGGTCGATAAATCGGGCATAGCCATTAAATCGGATTGCTGAATACCAACATATCCTTTTATCGAACTCCCATCGAATCCCTGCCCTTCATTTATCACTTGACGAATTTCATTTTTGGTGATTGTCATTCCTTTTAGTTCGCCCAAGATGTCGGTAAACCATAAGCGGATATAGTGGATATTATTCTGGTCGATAAGATGCATTACATCCTCTACATTAAAACCCTCCGCATCGGTAAAAGCCCCATTGATTTCCGCCACTTTTTCCACTTCAACCATCTCCTCTTCAGTAATCATAAATCCTCCCGTTTATTAGATAAATTACTTAATAAAATATCCCAAGACCTCTTTCAAATGATATAATGATAAACTATCATTTTCTTAAATGTTCGAAAATATAATTCCATATAATAAAGTCGGTATAAAAACTTCGTCCATTACCAAAAATCCCGATTTTGGAAATTAAGGTTATAATCCTATTCAGTCAACAAAAATAAAGATTTAATGATGCTGATAATAAATCATAAAAGTTAAAAAAGGGGAAGATAATGGTGACAATAAGGCGTTCAATTTAAAAACTCTTTGGAAAGGGAAAGTCCCCGAAATAATAACAATTCCTTGCGGTATAGCCCAACCCGTTAACTAAAACCCTTTAAGCAATTTGACCCCAGCCCAACGGTGATTACAGTATTACTGTATAATATGAAATATGTTGCTTTTTTCCACATAATTCATTATAAAAGTGTTAATTTTAATACTTACATAAAGGGAATATACTATTAAGTTTTAACGATCTTGTCTATTAGGATGTTCTTAAAATATAATTGGCTATCTAAAAAACTCTTTTACGACCTTTTCACACGCCCACCTCCAATAAAATAAAGGCGGCTGTCCTTAAAATATTTCGAGAGAAACAATAATTAGGAAGTACTTATTTTTTCAAGGAGAGAACAATGTTACGAAAATCAGTTTTATTATTTTTGTTGATCATTATGGGAGTGTTCCTTGTTGGCCGCGTTTATGCTACCAATGAATACTGTTGCCACGCATTTCTGCAATGGCAAGACGATAATTCAGGAATAAAAGTAATATTCCACGATTGCCATAACGGCGACTCCATCTGGACCTACACCGACTCAGATGGTTCTTGGTGTATCTCTGGATATACAATACTTCATCAGTATTGGGCGGAGATGATTCCCCCCTCTGATGCTTGGGAGACTTTAACTTGGGACTGTATGTTTTATCCCTCTGGTAGTAATGACTGCGATGTTTGGGATACATTGTCCGCAACCCTGCCCAGAGTGTATGTAAATATGTATCCTCATAATCCCCCTATCTATGTCCCCCAGGGAGGGCATTTCGTCTATGATGGGGAACTGACAAATAACTATTGTACCCAAGTTGTCGTCGATGTTTGGATAATGATAGATGTTCCCGGATATGGTCTATATCCCGGAGCAGTGAATCAAAATATCGTCTTGGGTCCTTACGAAACGCTGCGGTATAATAATATCCATCAATTTGTTCCGGGATATGCTCCGATCGGGGAGTATGAATATTGCGCCTATGTAGGTGACTATCCCTATAATGTAATGGATTCATCTTGTTTCATCTTCAATGTATATCCGGCCGCCGAAGTATCAAAGAGCGGGGATTGGGAAACCGCCGGATGGATTGATAATGAGAACTATCAACTACCAAACAAAATCGGCTTGATAGGGAGTTATCCGAATCCGTTCAACGCCACGACTACGATAACCTTTACGCTGCCGAAAGAGACATCTGTCTCACTGGACATTTACGATTTGCTTGGCCGAAAAGTAATTAACTTGGCGAACGGTGAGTATGGAGCAGGGAAGCATAATGTTGTTTGGGATGCTACCGATTCCCCCAGCGGGATTTATTTCTATAAGCTCACCGCAGGGAATAAAACTTTCACCAAACGGATGACACTGCTGAAATAAGGATATTCGAGCGGATAAAAAGTATGGGGACGGTGATAACCCCCCGTCCCCATACAAGTTGCTCCTCTATTTTGTTAACTATAAGGCTTATTTGAAAGGACATAAAACAACAAATAAGGATTTACAAAAAACACAAGGAGGAAGTTATGTTAAAACGTATCATTACCTTATTCACTTTATTCGCATTACCGCTCGTAATAATTCTCGCAATTGCTATCGGTACTGCCTTAGCCGGAGTAATCTGTCCTTTGACTGATGATGCTTTTATAAGCAATCTAAACTCCAGCAATAATTATGGCGAATTGCAATATTTATGTGTTCGCAACAAATATGGCCCTAACGGTTATAATAGGCAAGAGTTAGATGCATTAGTTGGATTTGACTTATCATCTCTTCCAAACGCCGCGATAATAGATAGCGCCCAATTGAATCTATATTATTACAATTGGCAGGGCAGTAATCCAGTCGGAAGATATCTCTCCGCCTACAGGATTGAAGAAGAATGGGACGAAAGTTCCGTAACTTTTAATAATCAACCAAATACTTCATCCGAATACCCAACGGTTTCTCCTGTCAACAGTGAATATGGTTGGATGACCTGGGATGTTACTCGGGATATACAGGAATTTGTTAATGGAACAATAGCGCTCTATGGTTGGAAAATAATGGACGAGGAATATTGGGGACAAGAGGATGCCCCATTATCTATGTTTTACAGCAAGGAGCACGGCGATTTAATACCCCATTTAGAAGTAACATACCACCTCGAACAACCACCAGAACCCCCTCAGCCGGTTTGCGGCTATATCGACAGATGTAGCGATAATATTGGATATGATGATAATTTTTTTGATCAAACTATCTCAATAAGAGATGGTGAGTTAATTAAATACCTTCCATTAGCCGCTGAACAACAGCTAGCTTATCTACTGAATATTGAGCATAGCGATGGCTGGGGCAATATAACTTATTATCCTAAAATTGAAATATTCGATCCGAACACCTGCGATACTATTTTCACATTTATTCCGTTCTGTATCATCGGTCCCGACTCCTCCTGGTCCTATGGCTTGGCATATGATGATAATGACAGCAGCTTTTGGTATTCGAGATATACGGGCAGCGGAGATGTAATTACTCATACAAATAAAAATGGAAATTTCCTCGCTCAATTTCATATAAGCGATTATCATACGACAGGACTTGCTTTCGATTCGCGCCTGAATAATCTATGGGCAGTTACCGATAAACCATCGCCAATGCTACTTTTGTATAATACTTCCGCAGAGCAACAACTGCAAATGATTGGGAATCCTATTCCTATTCCAATTACTTCGGATAATTTTCATACTGCCGGACTGGACTATGATGAAAGCACCGGCTTATTGGTTTTAATTGGTGTTGTTGATGATAAGCCGATGCAATATTTTTTCAAAGCAAATTCTACCTTGATCGGCTCACAGGGTGCTATGCTCGAACCCGAAAATGTAGAGTTGATAGATATGTGTCCTCTCGATAGTACGGAAACTCCATGGGGTGTAGCTTGTGATCCAAAAGATCGTATTTCTTTCATAGTCGGAAATTCCTTTTCAGATGAAACATTTCCATTGGATAAATATGTTTACCTTCCTGAATCCGATGATCTAGGCTCAACCGATAACCATTACAGCAGAAAGAAACCTAAGCTGTCAGAGGCCACTACAAATAATCTTTATTTACCGAACAATTATCCAAATCCGTTCAACGCCACGACTACGATAACCTTTACGCTGCCAAAAGAGACATCTGTCTCACTGGACATTTACGATTTGCTCGGTCGAAAAGTAATTACTCTGGCGAACGGTGAATATGGAGCAGGGAAGCATAATGTTGTTTGGGATGCTACCGATTCCCCCAGCGGGATTTATTTCTATAAGCTCACCATAGGAAATAAAACTTTCACCAAACGGATGACACTGCTGAAATAAGGATATTCGAGCGGATAAAAAGTATGGGGACGGCAACAACCCCCGTCCCCATACAAGTTGTCCCTCTATTTTGTTAACCATAAGGCTTATTTGAAAGGACATAAAACAACAAATAAGGATTTACGAAAAAACACAAGGAGGAAGTTATGTTAAAACGTATCATTACCTTATTCGCATTACCGACTGTTATCCTTTTTACTGTTGCTGTCGGTGCTGTTTTAGCAGGAGACATTTTTTATCCAACTGACGATGCCTCGGTAGTAATGGGCAATCCCAATCATAATTACGGATGGGGCGAGGGCATAAAGGTTAAAAACAGATATGGCGCATCAGATGGATGGGAATGCGATGCTCTAGTCAAATTCGATTTATCATCGATCCCCGGCAATGCGACCATAGAAAGCGCTGAGTTGAACCTTTACTATTATCAGTATGACGATAACAATCCAACCGGACGGGATTTGACCGTCTATAAAATAAACGAAGATTGGGATGAATCTACCGTAACCTTTAATAATCAGCCGCCTACGGAACCTTATGCCACATCGTACTCTATTGTTCCAGACCACTTTGATTGGATGAAATGGGATGTCACAACTGATGTACAGAATTATATCAATGGGCAAACTGTCCTTTATGGCTGGAAGGTAATGGATACTACATATTGGGGATGGTTTAATATTCCTATTACATTTTTCCGTAGCAAAGATTATGATAACCCTGAATATTTCCCTTATCTCGAAGTTGAATACTCTGGTGGAGGAGGGTCGAACATTTCAGTGGAGATAATTCCTGACAATCCGCCTATCGAAGTTGCGCAGGGCGGTTCATTCACATATACCGGGACATTAACAAACAACACGGATGACTGGCAAACCCCTGATATCTGGACAGTGGTCAGGCCTTATGGCGGGTATGCTTATGGGCCAATGGAAATTTTAAACGATTATTTACTTTTGCCACATGCGACGATGACCGCCCCGGGAATCATTCAACATATTCCATGGAACGCACCCTTGGATACATACGAATATATCGCCTATTGCGGGGATTACCCTTTCTGGCCTGTGGATTCCTCATCGTTCGATTTCACGGTTGTTCATAGCAATGCGATTAGCGGCGGTACAGATGAATGGACAACACCAGAATGGAGTACCGAAGAGGTCGAAAATGTTCCTTCCGAGTGCAATCTAATTGGAAATTACCCAAATCCGTTTAATCCGACTACAAATATATCTTTTAATTTACCTCAGGAAGGAAAAGTAAGTTTGAAGATATATGATTTGATGGGACGGGAAGTTGCTACTCTGATTGACGGGATCAAACCCGCGGGACATCATTCGGTTGTTTGGGATGCTACCGATTCCCCCAGCGGGATTTATTTCTATAAGCTCACCATAGGAAATAAAACTTTCACCAAACGGATGACACTGCTGAAATAAAACTTATCGGCGTCTATACAATTACGGGTTGGGGTATGTACCAGCCCGTTTTTTGATTCTCTTCATCATCAGTGCCAAATCGTATATCGAAGAATCCAAATAAAATTAACCTGTAAGATAATCGTAAATATGATCAGCTATTATTTCAGCTCCCCGACTGTTTAAATGGCCGCCATCATAAGTTACTTTCAATCCCCGCTGTTTGGATAATTTATCTGCGGAAATATTCTTTAGGCGTTCGAGATCCTCATAAATATCGGGGAGTTTTGGAATAAAATCCTTTACAGGCTTAAAACCCTGAAGTTCACGATGGAAAGCGCCGTTTACATCGATAAAATCAAGATGATAATCCAAGGCGATTTTACGAATGGCAATATTTATATGAATCAATTGTCTATTATAACGGTTGCGAAGATCCTCGCCTATTATACCTGTCGAACAAAGAACTATTCGGGTGCGTAAGCGGTTTTTTATGAGATTTATCATCTTCCGATACGAAGTTTTGAATTCGTTTACATCCTCCGCCGGTAATTGCTCCTTAATGCCGGAATGTTCCCGTAATATTTTCAGGTTTTCCGGGCGTTTCAAGAGAATATCGTTTGCGCCTATCATAATGAATATGATATGCGGAGAAACGGGAATCACATCCCGTTGGACCCTTATCAACAGAGAATAAATTGTGTCGCCGGAGCGTCCCTTGTTTATCAAATGGTAGTTTAAATCGGGGAATCTTGCCCTTATTTTTTTATCAAGATATTTTATATAGGATTCGCCGAAAACACCTTGGGTTATGGAATCACCATAAAACAATATCTTGGCGTTGCCCCGCAATTTCATTTTCCCGCTTTTATAGGATTTTTTTAACCTTACATTAGTCATAGCATTTTATTAAACGGCTATCCTTTTCTTTGGTTCCCCAGTAATAAATCGGCGGATAGCTATCGGATTTATTCGCTCCAATGTTAAGGAAAAAATTAGCGGTATTAATTGCATAAGCCCCTTCGCCCCCGTTGTGATATTCAGCTGAAATTTCAATGGACGCAACAACCCCGTATAATTAATAATCGGCTGTTGAGCGAAATGTTATAATTCCGAACCCTTAGAATTATAATGTTCAATATTTATACTGCTCACTCCGGCATCGATATAGATATCCAATGTTTTCTCGGCCATATCGTAGCCGGGTGTTTCATATAGATTCTTTCCGACTTTCTCCAGCCCCAATTCCTTATACGAGAATGAGGTCAAACCGGTGTCTTTATGAAGCCTGACAGCGACATTTTTAGGAACATATACCGAAAGCTGGCTGACGCCGATATCGAAATCTGCTCTAACATCATTGGCTTTATCCCCAAAACGCACCATTAAAGAAGAAACACCCGTATCCATGGAAAGCTTATCAAGTATGATATCGCTTAAATCCAATGTTAAATCCACAACCCCGGCATTGATATCCAAATCAATCGGCAACTTATCGGTTAAATATATTTTCGAATAGCAGTTTGTTTTTCTGAACTTTCGCCAAACATTTTTGCTCTTTTTATATTTTAGTTTAATCACCCCATCGTCACCCTGCTTACTGAATTTAAATTCGGGTTCTTCGCCATAATACTCTATTTCCCCATAGAACAAATCGCTGTCGGAGCTTTTTACATCAAAATTCCCCACGGCTAAATCCATATTGATTTCCAGCGAATTTAAATCCTCGCCATCTTTATCGGAGACAATAAATATAGAACTGTTTTTTTTAGGGGAAATGTGTTTATCCGCCAAGGCATTTCCGCCATAAACCACATAAACGAAGCATAGGGCGATAAGCAGGGGCGATAGATAACTTAAAACTGATAATTTGGTATTCTTGAAAATCATTTCTACTCCCAACGCAATTAAAATTACGGGCCATAACTTAATCAAATCCCCCCAAATAAACCAATCCAAAAATCCTAAAGTATTGCCGAGGAATATAAATCCCATCCCTATTAACATAATGCCGGTCCTCAATCTACTCACTTTCATCGACGACCTCCTTTTGTGAAAACGCTTTGATAAGGATAGCTATTCCAGCCGCTATAAGCGCCAAGGGCCAAAGATCGATAAGGTGCTCCCAAAAAGACCAATCCAAATATCCCAATGTGTTAGCAAGGAGTATCAGGCCTATCACTATTAAAATAACACCCTCCCTAAATTTTCTCACTATCACCAATGACCTCCTTTTTGGAAAATGCTTTGAAAAGAATAGCTATTCCAACCGCTATTAACGCCAAGGGCCAGAACTTGGATAAGCTCCAAAAATATAAAATATCATAATTATTCAACAGAAAACCGAATCCGATAAGGACCAGAATTATCCCGAACCATTTCGATCTTTCGTTTGGAACATTTTCTTTGCCTTTTGAATTGGGTTCAACGGCGGTGTCGGAAGTTTCCAAACGCCGCGGGCCCGGAATTATTATCCACGCCAAAATATAAATCAATATCATAGAACCTGCAGCGAAGGTTAAAGCGATAAAAATAATTCTAACAATCACCGGATCGATATCGAAGTACTCGCCCAATCCGGCACAAACTCCCCCTATTATTTTGTTTTCCGAACGGCGTAATTGTTTGGTCATATTTTCCTCCGTTTTATTTCTACAATAAAGATACGGGAAAAATAATCGGTATGTTGCAACAAAATAAAAGGCGGGATTAATCCCGCCTTAAAACAATATGATAACTGAAACTAAAAACATTATTTCTCCAAAACCATCTTCGCGGTCTTAGTATAATCACCCGCGGTAAGGCGATAGAAATAAATCCCGCTGGATAAAACCTTCCCATTATCGCCAACGCCATTCCAAATTACATTCTTAAACCCAGCCGATTGATATCCCCCTACCACTTTAGATACCTTCCTACCCAAAAGATCAAAGACCTCCAACCTTACATAACAACCTATCGGTAAGTAATACTTTATATCGGTGGAGGAATTAAATGGATTGGGGTAATTTTGATTTAAGGTAAAGGCAGTCGGAGCAGCTGCCGATGGATTTTCCTCAATGTATTCGTTCAAGCCGCTTATATTTATTATATTCCATGAATCGTTTTGATTAGCGACAGTAATATCATCGGATGCTGATATTACTTTGAAACGGAAGCCGTTGAAATCAATTAAATCACTTTGCAAATTTCCAATCTCAAAATTCATCGCATACCCGCCGGAAGGAGCATTGGAAGGAACGGAAATTCCTATTTGAACACCCAATGTATCATCAGGGGGAATATTGATATTACTATATTCAGCTATTCTACGCGGATTTCCATTACTGCCGATTACATCTATCCAAGCATCGAATATTTTCGATTGATTACCAGAATTTATCACCATCAATTCAACAGGAAGCGATTCGCCCTGATGGACTTCGGCTGCGTACGAAACGATTTTGACATTCAAATCAGATGAGATATCCAAAGCATACAGATGATTATCCAACGAGCCAAATACTAAAACGCCGTTGGACAATGCAGGGGAGGAATGTATCACCGAATCGGCTTGATAAGTTGACATCAATCTGCCGCTGAAGGGGTCGAAAATGCGCATTGCCCCGTTGTATGAACCTAAAAGAAGCATTCCATCAACTAAAACAGGTGAGGAATAAAGCGGATAAGTATCCCCCTCAACCTCCCAAATCAAAGAGCCATCCAACAAATCCAATGCCCCGAAATTGCTATAGTAGGTTGCATAAAACAACATTCCATAGCCGACGGCGGGAGAAGAATAAAGTAAATCGTATTCATTATCAAAATTGTGTTCCCATAAGGAAGTACCATCGGATTTATTCAAAGCTATAATTCGGTTATGACAATAGCCGGTATTATTTCCTACCGTAACAAATATGACCTTTTCATCGGTGATGACCGGAGCGGCATAGGATGCCCCCATCAGGTATTTCTTCCATACCAAATTACCCGCCAAATCTACCGCATAGGCGGTATCATCGTCACAACCGAAATAAACAACACCATCGGAATAAGCGGGCGGCGCCCATATATCACCTCCGGTCTGAAAGCTCCAGAGAAGCTCACCGGTATCCTCATTCAAAGCGTAAAGACGCCTATCCTCCGATGGAACCAAAACCATCCCACCAATAGGAAGCGGGGAAGATTCAATCCACCCTTTGGTTTTATAACTCCAAAGGACCTCCCCGGAATTTTTATCAATTCCATAGATACTTTTATCGATCGACGCGGCGAAAACCCTATTTCCCTCTAAAATAGGTGACCCTTCGACCGAATTAGCCGTTTGAACCTCCCAGATGGGATAACCGTCCTGAGCGGATAATAAGAGTATTTTGCCCGAGGAGGTCCCTATGGAAACCTTACCACCCGCCATCGTAGGAGAGTTAAAAATAGGCTCACCTAAATCGAGATCCCATTTGGGGGTAAATTTCGCACCGATGGTTTCCTGTGAGAAACCGGTGCGGATTATATCCCCGCGGAATATAGGCCAGTTGCCGGCGAAAATGGATGTCGTAAACATAATTACATACAAAATAACGGGTATTATTTTCAGTTTATAATCTTTCATAATAATCTCCTTTAAGCCGACGATTTAATGTTCATCGAACATATCCAATGAGCGTCCTAATATATCAAAGGAATATAATAAAATTGTATAGTGATCCGCATCATACCAATATATCTCCTTCGGTTCGCCGGCGGCATCATATAATTCCTGCCCCGTAGGCACTATATCATCTAGCGTTCCGTTATGCATCTGCAAAAACCTCGGGGAGATAAGATGAGCGGTTATCACCGGATCTACCATATCGAAATATTTGGGGATAATATCATAATGCCCGCGCAGAGCTTCCCTCATCGGATCGGCAGGGGGTAATGCTGAATTGCTAATAAGCTCGGTCCAATCGCCCCCGGCAACGACCAACGAGGCGGCGTTAACCCGTTGATCAACACCGGAAAGCAACGCGCCCATTATGCCTCCCATACTTATCCCAAAAACAAATATCCTGTTTTCATTTATATTGGAGCGGATCTGCAGATAATCTATTGCCCTTCGATAATCAATTATGGTTTTTGACAAACCATTTTTGTCCTGAAAGAAATTTATCGAAAATATATCCCTATCATCCC
>JALSTH010000090.1 GCA_026983835.1 Candidatus Zixiibacteriota bacterium
AGCAAGGGAGCATATCCTTTTAGGAGTTTGATAAAAAATGGTATAACCATTTGCTTCGGTTCGGATGCTCCCATAGAGGATATGAACCCTCTTGAGGGGATATATGCAGCCGTTAACCGCCATCGTCCGGGAGATGGGAGGGGAGCTTGGTATCCCGATGAACGGCTATCTATCAGAGAAGCCGTGGAGGGGTTTACCGTAAATGCGGCAAGGGGGGTGGGAGCGGAAAGCTCTTTGGGTAAATTGAAGCCGGGGTATATGGCGGATATGGTAATATTATCCGACGATATCTTCAAACGGGATAAGACGGATTTACATCTAATTACTGTGTTGGCTACGATCAGCGATGGTTATTTTCGATATGACAAGGGCGGATTTTAATAAAAAAATAGGGATGGTACTTAAGAGAACCATCCCTTTCCTTGATATATCAATTAAAGGAGGCTATTCCGTTTTGTCCTCGTTTTCGGTTTCATCCGAGACTTCATCACTTTTGCCTTCTTCTGGAGTGCTCTCCGTTTCGGGGCTATCAGAAATGGAAGCGGGTTGCTCGGTGAATTCGTTCCTTTCATCCGATTCCGTTTTTGCTTCCGTTTCCGTATCCGCTGCAACTTCATCCTCAGTTTCAGATTGCGCATCTGTCTCCGCTGATCCTTTGGATTCAGTCGATTCCTCCGTTTTTACCTCTGATGAGGTATCGGCGGATTCGGATTCACTGCCGTCTCGTTTAAGGCTTTCCGTAGATTCAGTTATTTCATCCGGGGTTTCCTCAGATGTTTCCTCGAGTGATTCCTTGGTCTGATCATCCTGCGATGGGGTGGGAGCCTCCTCCACTACATCGGACATCTTTGTGGAATAAGTTGGGTGAGCAGCAATGTATTTATTTACTTCTTCCTCCTCTCTATTCCTATAATAAGCACTTACCGATAGAACTATTTTACGATTATGCTGATCGAACTCTATAACCTTTAAAGGTAGCTCATCGTTTAATCGGAATGCTTCCGAAGGTTGATGGATATCCGGTTTTGCGAGATGATTGATAGGGACAAATCCCTCGACCTCATCTTCCAACTCCACGATAACGCCCCGATCCAACAGGCGGGTTATCCTACCTTTTGTCTCCACGCCTTGAGCGTATTTAACCGCCAAAGCGGGCCATGGATCGCCTTCCAACTGTTTCCTCCCTAAGGAAACCCTTCGATTTTCTTTGTCGATACTTAAGACAACCACATCGATAACATCGCCCTTTTTCATAATCTCGGAAGGATGTTGTATCCGTTTGGTCCAAGACATATCTGAAATATGAACCAATCCGTCTATACCGTCCTCAATCTCCACGAATGCTCCGAAGGTAGTTAGGTTTCTTACCTTACCGGTAACACGAGTTCCGGGGGGATAATGTTGGTCCAATGTCTCCCATGGGTCCGGTTTGAGCTGTTTTATTCCCAAAGATATTTTTTCGTTTTCCCTGTCAACGGATAGCACCACGATTTCTATCTCATCTCCCACCTGCATTATTCTGGATGGATGTTTTATCGTCTGAGTCCAAGACATCTCGGAGATATGAATTAATCCCTCGACGCCTTTCTCCAATTCGACAAAAGCGCCGTAATCGGTAATGGAAACAACTTTCCCCTTGGTACGGCTCCCGATGGGATATTTCGTCTCGATATCCTCCCAGGGATATGGTGTGAGTTGCTTTAAGCCGAGAGAGATTCTTCCCGTTTCCTTATCGAAATCCAATATCTTTACATTGATAGTATCCCCCAAAGATACAAGTTCGGAAGGATGCGAAATCCTACCCCACGACATATCGGTTATGTGTAATAATCCGTCCACACCACCCAAGTCGATAAACACACCGAAATCGGTGATATTTTTTACTATGCCTTCGCGTATCTGGCCGGGTTCTATTTCGGATATTATCTTTTCCCGCAGTTCCCGCCGTTCCTCCTCTAAAACAGCTCTCCTCGAAACGACGATATTTCTACGGTTTTTATTCAGTTTAATAATTTTGAATTGCATCTCCTTGCCGAGGATCTCATCAAAATTGGGAATTTGCCTTAATGCTATTTGGGAGCCGGGTAGGAAAGCATCGACACCTAACAGGTCAACGACGATTCCGCCTTTAATCCTGCGAACAAGTTTGCCTCTGACAAGCTCGTCATTATTATAAGCTTCCTTTATATTGTCCCAAACCCTCATAAAGTCAGCTTTTAGTTTGGATAGAACTAACTGACCATCCTGATCCTCGATAGCATCGAGATATACATCGATTTCCTCACCGATTGCAATATCTTCGGGAGATTGGAATTCATCTATCGGTATTGCTCCCTCGGATTTAAAGCCGACATCAACAATAACATCATCGCGGGTGATTTGCAGGACTCTTCCTTTGATGATTTCCCCTTCTTTAATATCCTTTATCGTGGCTTCATATTCCGCCAACATCTTGTTGAATTCTTCTTTGGAATATTCCTCCTCCTCGATATCCTGAAGGGTAAGTTCGGCTATTGAGGGTTGCTCAACTGCTTTTCGCCTAACCCGAGGGGCTCTTTTTCGGGTAGCCTTTTTTACAACTACTTCTTCTTCATTACCGTTCTCAGCCTTTTTCAATGAACCTTTCTTCATTGAGGCTTTTTTAAGACCACCTCCTTTCCTTTTTTTCGTTGCGGCTTTCCTTTTCGCCGCCGACTTTCTTTTTGTTGCCATTAAATTGTTCCTCCTTTATTTTTTATTTGCCCGAAGGCATTTATAGCAAAACAGTTGTTTCCTTATTTATAAATAATATTTAATCCCTTGAAGTTTCATAAAAATCCGATTCTTTTATTATAACTATTACTACTTTGTTATTTATTCCTTAAATCTCCCTTTAGCGACAAAATCCTCTTCCTGACTTCATTAGCCAATTCCCGATAACCTTCTTTCCCTTCCGGTAATTTTTTGATATTCTCTGGGAAAATAGGTTCTGCGAATTTAATGATTACTTCACTACCGGTCAATCTGTTTTTTAATCCCTTTTGAGAATTTTTTATAAAAGCGGGAATAACGGTCGCTTTTGATTTTACCGCCAGTAATCCTATTCCCGATTTTATCTCGCCCAGTTTGAGATTACGGCTTCGTTTACCTTCGGGAAATATGACAATACCTTCCCCCTTCTCAAGCAAATTTAAGACATCTTTTATAATGCTTCTGTTGAACCCTCCTCTATCGACCGGAATAGCATTTATTGAATATAATATTTTAGCGATGATTTTATTGCTGAACAGTTCTTTCTTAGCCAAAAAATGGCAGGTGCGAGAAACCGCACTACCTATCAATGGCGGATCAAAAAGGGAAATATGATTGGAAGCGATGATAAAAGGTCCTGTTGGTGGAATCCTTTGTGCGCCTACAATTTCGTATCCCATAAATATTTTGGCGACTAACAATGTCAATGCCTTCCCGATATTATATAAGATCATCGTTGGGTATATTCCTTATGTCTTTTGGCGAGCGATATTATTTTATCGACCTGTTCATCGAATTTTAGGGTTGTGGTATCAATGATTATTGCATCATCAGCCTTTTTCAAGGGGGATGCTTTCCTATGTGAATCTATGTAATCCCTGTTTCTAATTGATTCCAATACTTCCTCAAATTTGACATTAGCTCCCTTTTCCAATAATTCTTTATATCTTCGCTTTGCTCTTTCATTTTCGGATGCCGTCAGATATATTTTTAGTTCCGCATTTGGGAAAACAACGGTGCCGATATCTCTGCCTTCGGCTACGACATTGTTCCCTGAGGCGAATTTTCGTTGAAGGGGAACCAAATACATCCGTACCTCGGGAATTTCCGCTACTTGAGAGACCATTTTATTTACTTTCATCGAACGAATTTTGTCGGTTATATCTTCGCCATCCAAAATCACCGTTAATCCGTTTTCATTTATCATTATATCGAGTTTTGATTCTTTCAAAGCACTTTTAATTTGAAAGGCATCGTTTAAGTCCACATCGGATCGAATGAATTTCAAAGTCACCGCGCGGTACATTGCCCCCGTGTCCAAATATTTAAAACCCAATATTTTCGCAACTTCTTTAGCGGTTGTACTTTTGCCGGAACCGGCGGGACCATCTATTGCAATTATCATTAATAATTTATTAATTCTTTTTCTCGAATTTAAACCTCTATTATAATCATTTAATATTATTTTGCAAGTTATTTTTCCCTCCCAAAAGTGGAATCATTAATATTTAAAATATGGCCTGATACGGATTATTCGGCATTGTGTAATTTCTATTTATTTATTTTGCAAATGTTTTAAAGTTGTTGACAATCATATTCCTTATAAATAAATTGCCATTGATAACTATTTTACCCATTAGAGGAATAGATGATTAAGCCTCCGTGGACTATTTGGCTAACCGGGCTTTCCGGCGCGGGTAAGACTACTATCTGCAAAGAACTCCGTCTTCTTATGGAAAAATCAGGGATGAAATTTGAGATATTAAGGTTAGATGAAATCCGTCAGGTTATCACCCCCGACCCCACATTTTCCGAGCAGGAAAAATCTTTTGTTTATTTTAGTTGCGCATATATCGCCAGTATTTTAAATAAGCATAATATAAATGTAATACTCGATTCGGTGGACGGAAAAGGCGAAGGAAGAAAAACCGCAAGGGATATCATTCCTAATTTCTATGTTGTATCCATCGATTGCCCTCTTGAGGTTTGTATAGAGCGGGAACGATACCGCACCGATAGGGCGTCGATAGAGAACCTCTACGAACGGGCTTTGATGGGACAAATAAGAATTGCCGGAGTCGGTTATCCTTATGCTGAAGAGAAAAACCCAATATTGAGAATTCGATCGGATAAATTAAGCCCCAAAGAAGCGGCTGAAAGGATATTTAAACTTTTCGAACCTAAAAATATGAAAGTGGTAAAAAACAACTCATAACTTTTAATATCAGATAGCGGTAGTATATGAGAAAATACATTATAATATTATTAGTAGGTCTATTGGTAGCTTGGAACGGAATTTCCAGCGCAACTACCATTTACGAAATCCAATACAACACCACCGATCCTGGTTTTACAGGGATAACCTGTTATCCTTCACCCTTGATGGAAAATACCGTTGATGTAGTAGGTGTTGTTATGGGAGTCGATCCGGGCGGAAGCGGTTTCTATATTCAAGATGCAGATTCGTTGTGGAGCGGCATTTTTGTCTATAATTCCGATCAGAGTGTTTCCCGAGGGGATTCAGTTTCGTTTACCGCCGTAGTTCGAGAGGAGGGGGATAATTTCGATGGTTATACCCAATTGGAGGAAATTTCGTCTTTCCAACAATTAAGCGAGAACGCACAGCTATTCGACCCGCTGAATATAAATTCGGGGATGCTTTCCGAACCCTGTAATGATAGCGCTGAATCATATGAGGGGATGCTTGTAGGTGTCGCTAATGTCACGGTTACCGAAGTAGCAGACGGGAATGGTAGATGGAAAGTCGATGATGGCAGTGGAGGAGTATTTATCGGAAATGATTATTACAGCTATAATCCCGTGGTAGGGGAATCGCTGCTTTCGATAACCGGAGTCGTTTCGGGTTTCAATAATGGGGCCGATGTCAATTATATTATTCTGCCGAGGAATGCCGATGATTTGAAATTTGCATCCAATCCGCGCCCCAATATCTCCAATATCGCCATCACCCCGTCATCGCCAACGAGTCAAGATGATATAACCATCTCTGCGATTATAACGGATGATTCGAGAGTTGAATCGGCTTTTGTGCATTATGGATTGAACGACAATACCGTATCGGATAGCTTACAAATGAGCGTTGAGGACTCTACATATACAGGCTTGATACCGGCTTTGGGGGATTCGGGATGGTTGTATTATTATATTTCGGCAACCGATGATTCCAATGCCACAACAGTGACTTCTTTGGATTCCGTGGGGATTTTAAGCGTGATTAATATGGCGGATATACAAGCCGACCCGGAGCAGTGGGTCGGTGAGATGGTTACCTGCCAGGGTGTAGTTACAATAGGTATCGATGTAATACAGACGGGTAAATTAAACTCATATTTTCAGGATAATTCCGGGAGGGGGTTAAACCTTTATTCTTCGCAGACAACTCCCGATTATGCGGCGTATGTCAAAAGGGGCGTTCTAATAAGAGCTAAAGGGACGATAGATGTTTATCAGGGAAGGACTGAACTCAAAGATCCGGATATAACTTTCATTGATTCCTTACAACCCCTTCCGACACCACAGGTTTTGACTACCGGTCAGGCTTCCGAGCAGAACTGGGACGGAACTTTGGTCGTTGTTTCGGGCGATATAATATCTATCGGAAGTGAATCCGGAGGCGGTAATAATGTTATGGTGGATGATGGCTCCGGAGCGGTAACTGTTCGAGTTTGGACTACCACTGGGATAGATGTGGGAAACCTGATAGAAGGGCAAACATATACGGTTGTGGGGGTAGGCGGCGATTATAACGGGACCAAACAGATAGTTCCCGGTTATCCTGAGGATATTTATCCCGGCAATTATACGCCCGGTGGTATAGGCACGGCGACTATTCAACCTTCAGATGTAAAAGCAGACCAAACGGACTTAACGGAAACGATTACCATCGCCAGCGATTCATCCATAACGCTTGATATTATAAAGATTGTTATACCGAACGGTTGGGTGTGGGAGAATCCATCCGAAAGCGGAGTCGAGTATTTCGGCGATGGAATAGATTCATCCTCGATCGTTGTTACTATCGAAAGCAATTCCATCAGGCTGAATAATACCGCGATTACATCCACCGCAAACGCAATTATAAGGATAAGGGGTTTGACTTCACCGGCAACCCCCGGAAATTATACATTTCAGGTGTTGACATCTTATGGCGGAAACGCTTTGGAACAGATAGGCTCATCTCCTGTCGTGGTTGTCGAAGGGGCAAAAGAAGCTTATCTTGAAATTCCACCTAAAATACTTATTCCCGATTATGGAGAAAAACTTAAAATAACTTACGCCGCTCCCAATAACTCGGATGTCTTAATTCAGATTTATGATATTGAAGGAACCTTAATCGCCACTTTATTGGACGAGGCGTATGATCCTACCGAATCGGAGGTTGTATGGAATGGCAGGGATAGGCTCAAAGAGATAGTTCCTATCGGCGTTTACATCTGTTATTTGGAGGCGGTGGAAAAACCTTCCGGAAAAATTACGACTGCGAAGGCTCCCATAGTGATTGGGATTCCATTGAAATAGTGACTGATTATTTGGTTAACCATCGAAATAAATGTGAGAGATAATTTAATGCAGATTAGGGATACATTATGAAGAGACCGTTAATATTTTTTATAATTTTAATCCTGCTATCAGGGGCGAGCGCTCAAGCGGCGTTCGATGATCTTAGGCCCTCTGCAAGG
The DNA here is from genome assembly GCA_026983835.1 of Candidatus Zixiibacteriota bacterium. Taxonomy (GTDB): domain Bacteria; phylum Zixibacteria; class MSB-5A5; order UM-FILTER-46-8; family UM-FILTER-46-8; genus JALSTH01. The sequence goes on from JALSTH010000090.1 coordinate 7,431, forward strand.
GCGAGAGGAATGGGGAACGCCTTTGTCGGTTTGGCTGACGATGCCACCGCCGTATTTTATAACCCTGCGGGATTATCACAACTTTCGCAGATACAACTTTACACAACCTACCAAAAACCTTTCAGCTTGGATTTCTTGAAGTATTTCGGTGTTGCCGCCGCATTCCCGACTGCCAAATACGGTACTTTCGCCATTTCGGCTCAGCAATTCGGAGTGGATTATCGGGGTGTCGAATTGGAAAACGAATTGACTATGAGTTTCGGGCACGGTATCAGTCTTATGAATGATATCCATTCTTCGTTGGCATTCGGATATACGATTAATTATTTCCAGCTGAAATTCGCCGAATCGGTCGGAGGGGTGGCAGCATCGGATCAGGGTGCTTTGGGATTGGATGTGGGGGTGTTCGCTTCCATTAGAAGCCGAACTCGTTTAGGGTTTTCCATAAAAAACCTTTACCCCGCCGAATTTGGGGGAACGGTTAAAAAGGAACTCCCCAGAAAATTCTCCTTCGGCTTGAGCTATGAACCATATCGGGGCATTATTACAATGGCGGCGTTGGAGAAAAAAGTCGGATATGATACGCGCGCCCTTGCCGGAATTGAAGCGGGTATTTTTGATTTCGCTTTATTTAGGATAGGCTTTCAATCCTATCCCAATAATTTGACCACCGGTTTCGGTTTGAAATTCAAAGGAGGCGAATTCGATTATGCGTTGGCATATCATCCCGTTTTAGGTATTACTCATCAATTCGCAATAAGCTATTCGTTTAGTTCAGCTCTAAAAAAGTAGCAGAGGAAAAATGAAAAAGCTTCCATCAAATATTGGAAATAAATTGATAAGCTCCAAAGGAGTTGCTTCGAACATTGCGCGGATATTGTTATTAACGATAATTATTCTATCTTTTTCGGTAGTCATCGTTGCTGCGGGCGATTATTACAGTCCAAACAATCAACTTGATATTAACCGGGCGACTTATCAACAAATAAGGTTATTGCCGATTACCGAACAGCAAGCGCAAACCCTTTATGAAAGGGTTCATTACGGGGAATATTTAAATAGCATTTATCAAATCCGAGAGCTACCCGGTTTCGATCAGGAGACTTTCAATCGGATAAAACCGCTGATTAAAATAACCCCCTTTATGGGCTATAATCCTGAAATAGAACGGTTAAATCGGATTTATTATCGTATCGCCAGCTGGACATCTTCGGAAGGAACAAATGAGAATTTGGTCAATCTCTGGATCGATTTGGCGAGAAATCCATTAAATATCAATGAAGCGGATTATTACGATTTGATAAACCTCCAAAATGTCAGTCCGCAGGATGCCTTGGCAGTTTATAAAGCGATAAAATCCCGCGGCTCGATAAATTCACGCGGGGAATTGCGCACGGTTCAAGGGTTGACCGGCTGGGGTTATAGCAACATTCGTAATTTTGTAACCTATGAGAAACCTTCCGCCAAACGGGAATTGCATGGCGATTATCAGCTTCGGGTTTTCACGAGGCGAATGGAGCAAAATTTTACGGATATACTTTATGAAAATGTAAATCCCGGGGATAACAACGGGGATACGGTTGATTATGACAGTTGGTATTACCGCCTTTATATGGAAAGCCCTGCTCCCGCCACTGCATCGAAATTACGGATTCGTTACGGCAATGATTTCATTGGTGGATGGGTATTAAACAGGAATTTGGGAGAATTTGACGGTTCTCTTTGGAATAATAAGTTTTATCTCGGAGTGAAGAAGAAGCATTTCGGTCCCGTATATTTGCGGAATTTGTATCTCGGGAATTACCTTGTTAGTTTCGGGCAGGGGTTGGTGATGGAGAACCTCGATTATTTCAAACCCCGTAAATCGGGATTCTCTTGGGATAAGAGGATTAAGGGAGTAATAGGCGATATATCGGATTCTCAGGAATATACCCTTAAGGGTATTGCCGGGGAGGTAAGCGCTTACAATTTAGATATGATATTCTTTTATTCCAACGATAGGAAGGATGCGATACTAAACCCCGATGGAACGGTGAATTCCTATATTATAATGACCCCGAGAGTCCCCAATTCGGTTTTGAACAGCTATGGGTTGGACAATATGATAGATGTTCTCCACGAACGAACCTATGGCGGGGACTTAAGGTATAATATTTTCCCGGGGACTTATGTCGGGGCATCTTATTACGAAAGTTTATATAACCGTAAATTCAACCCTCTTTTCAGCACCATTTCCGATAGGACCGATAAGCAGGTTGCTGAGGATAATGAGATATTAAACGGATATGATGTCAACGGGAAATATCGCCGTGTTTATGGCTGGAATTTCCAAACGATAATAAAAAGGTTGTCGATTCAGGGTGAATATGCGGAATTGGAGAAAAATGGATCATATTTCAAGTTGGGGGATGATCCTAAAGCGGCTGTGCTTTCGGCGTTTTTGCAATATAATCGAACCCACCTGCTTTTGCTTTATCGCCATTACGATCTTGATTATGATAATCCTTATAATCGCGGATTTTCCAATTATCAAAGGTATAAGGGAACCATATTCGAGGATGAATATTACCTCAAGAATCCCCTTTATGGTTTTGTGTATGACAATTCGGTGACGCCTCAAGCGGAAGATGGGATATATTTGGAATGGCGGTATCAAATGTTTCGTGCTTTTACTTCGATGTTGGAATTTGACTTATGGCGCCGCTTGGGGGATGATGCCCACTATAAACGTTTTGTGTTGAAATTGTATTACCGTCCGATTTACCCGGTAGTGCTTCGGGTTCGCCAAAAATGGCAGTCGCGCGATTATGGCAATATCCTGAATAAAACGGAGTTTAACAATGTAACGACACGGTTTTATTTCTCCTTCAGGTTGTCCCGCTACGATGATTTATCGTTGCTTTATTTTACGGGGAAGACGATGTGGCCCCCCAGGCCGAGGCTCTTGGATAATCCGAATTATGGCGATGGCCAACCTATTTTGGGGAATTCCGCTTCGCCCAATGATGCGGTGGGAGGATTTTTAAAGCACAATTTCTCGGATTATTTTTCCACCAATGTCGGATTTTTAGTTTATGATGGTTTTTATTGGGGGTTTGAGGATAATGAGTTCTTTGTTATCGATGGCAAAGCGAATCGTTATTATATTTCGATGAACGACCGTTTGACCGATAAGCTGTCGATTCGTTTTAAATACACTATCGATGATACTAAACCGAGAAGTTATGTTGATGCTCGATATTATAATGAGGATAATCGTGATAAAGACCCGATAGAGCCTGATGCTTATAATGTTCATAAGGTTTATCACGCTTTTAGATTACAAATTGATTGGAGCTGGTAATTTTATAGGTCGGAGATAAATTATGTTGAAATTGAATGACTTAGGAAAAGTATTCGTAATACTACTTATGATAACCGTATTCCCGATGATATCAGCGTGGGGGTATGGTTTTTATGATGTTAAATGGGGGAGCAATACCGCCGGGTTTACCGCCCGATCTTTAGCGATGGGGGGAGTTGGAATGAACTCTGAAGTTAATGGTAGTGCGGTTTTTATCAACCCCGCATCTTTATCCCGTGTTAATGGGTTAAATGTTGGGTTGGATTATCGACTAACTTATGCCCGTGAGGATTGGTCTTTTCCTGCTCACGACAATTTCGATGGATATTTAACCGATAATATCTATTCCCAATCGGCGGTTCCTTATCCTGATTTTGGCTTTTCGATAAGCTATAAACCTAAGGAATTGAAATATTCCCCGGGTTTCGGTATAAGTTATCATCCCATACGCGATTTCCGCTACAACTATGAGGAAGAAGTTCGCGAATCTTCCGGATATGCTCAACCTGACGAACGGGATTCTCTTATTTCCATAAACAGTGTGCGCAATAAGGGGAAGTTCTATTTTATAGGTATTGGCGCGGGTTGGAAACTGAATGACATCCTTTCCTTTGGTTTGGCTTATAATCTCTTCCCGGCGGGGGATCAATCTATTAGGAAATTTTATTCGGATGTGATTTACCCGGATACTAATTCAACTGATACGGGGATGAGAGCATATCTTAATCCATCCGGCAGCGGTTATCTGATGTTTGGTTTTAATATCAAACCAACGGATCGTTATAATTTCGGATTTGCTTATCAATCGGAATATACGATTAAATACAATTATAAATCTTACGATATTCCTCTTTCCGAGATAACGGAAGGGAAGTATGAGGAGGTCAACCCCGTTCAATTAAGTGCGGCATTCTCTTATAGACCGAGGTCGGCATTGTTTTCCTATTTGGAAGTGGAGTTTCATTATACCTACTGGTCAAATTACAGGGTTCGGGATTACGGAACAATGACCTCTTATGGAACCGATACTACCTCAGTTGCCATAGACACGACTTATTATGATAATCTCGATGATAGTTGGGAGGTCAGGGTCGGAGTAGAACATCAATTCTATAGCCGAATACCTGCTCGCTTTGGATTTCGCCTTTATCCCAATCCGGACAACAGGCGTATCTTGGCGTCTATGATTTCAGTGGGGACCGGTTTTACCGTTAATAAATTCCAAATCGATTTAGGCGGTGCTTTAATCACAAGGGCTTCGCGTCAGAGCAGTTGGTTTGGAAATGCGAATCGTTGGGATGCGGAAAAGAATCGGCTTGAAGAATCTCATTTAATCGGAACGATTTCTTTAGCGTATAAATTTAATATATAGGATAATTGGGTACGGGTTTTTGTATGAAAGATATAAGATTGAAATACTCGATAATCGGGCTTATAGTTTTATTGATTGTGGTTTTTCAAGTATCATTGGCCATTGCGGCCGAGGATGACGGTTATTATTATTTGGACATTATTCAGACCAATGATATACACGGCGGGATAACGAAAACTGGGGCAACATTTATGAATCCTGAATTCCCCCCGCCTTTGGGTGGTGGCGGATCTCTTGTGACTTATTTTAATGAGCGCCGTGAATTTGCGAAAAAAAATGGGGCTGCGTTTTTACTTGTCGATGATGGGGATTGGTTCTCCGGTACTCCTATCGGTACGAAAACCGAAGGGATGGCGGTGATGAATTTCTTTAATATGGCTGGGTATGACGCAATTGTGATAGGAAACCATGAGTTTGACAAAGGATATCAAGCTTTGGAAAAACTGATACGCACCTCCAAGTGCCCCGTTTTGGGAGCAAACATAATCGACAAGCGCACCGGGAAAATAGCCTCTGGATTGAAACCTTATATCATAAAAGATTATGGATTTCTAAAGGTTGGGATTATCGGTATTGGGTTGACTGCGACACCGACAATGGCTTTGCCCGAGCATATGGGATATTACGACTTCCTTCCGGAGGGTGAAGTATTAAAGAAATATGTTCGCATTGTTAGGCCTCAGTGTGATATTCTGATGGTTATCACTCATATGTTCCTGCCTTATGATCCTATGAAAGGATGGGATGAGGTTTTAGAGCGGAAAGCGAAGGGTGATTCGATGGTGAACGGGTTGGCGATGTATGCAGCTGATGAAATCAAAGGCATTGATTTAATGTGCACGGGTCATGTCCACAAAGGATATTATCATCCCTGGGAGGATCCGATAAACCATACTATCATTTGTCAATCGTATGCGAACGGCACTGGCGCGGGCGAGATATTGCTGAAAATCGATAAGAAAACCAAGACCATAGTTGATTATAAATTACCTGCCGAAAGTGGAACACAGATTACAATGTTTGAGGATGAATTTCCGCCGGACAGCGCGGTTGCCGATTATATCGCCAAAGAGCAAGCTATTGCCGAAAAAGGGATGGATGAGCCGTTCGGCTATACGGAAGTGAATTTAACCAGAGGCTCGGCGGCGGAAAATACAATGGGGTTGCTTATTGTAGATGCATTTCGGAAGTATTATAACGCTGATTTCTCTTTTTCCAATATAGGCGGGATAAGAGCGGAGATACCCGCGGGCGAAATTACCCCTCGTCAGTTATTTAAGGTTATGCCATTTGGCAATCATTTGGTAAAATTCAAAATAAAAGGTTCGACGCTCAAGAAAATAGTAGAAACAAAACTGCTGTCTGATAGATCTGACAGGGGACTTCTAACCTCAGGGGCGAAGATTGTTTACAATAAGACAAGGCCTAAATGGGATAGAATTACCGAATTTGTGATCGGTGGGAAACCTCTAAATCTAAATCAGTATTATAATGTCATAACTACCGATTACCTTGCCGAGGGGAACAGCGGGATGGATCTGCTTCTGACAATTCCGCAGAAAAACAAAACCTATACTTACGATTTGGATATAGATGTCGTTGAAGATTATATTCGGAATAATTCACCAATTAGGATGAAACCGGATAATCGTTTTAAGCGGGATGACAGCTCCCAACAGGCAAATTATCTTAAAAATTCTATAAATTAATCCTTCTTCGGATAATTTTATTGACAAAGTTATAAAAAGGAATTAATTCTCTAACTATGTGAAGCCATTCACAAAACAGTCTTAAATCATTAACGGTCAATATAGTGGAATAAGTGTGGTTAGAATAACTGGCAAAAGGATATCAGAATCAACCATTAATCGATTATCAATCTATTACAGGATATTGGAATCGCTTGAAAGGGAAGGTTATCAAACTGTAAGTTCCAAAGATTTAGCGCAAAGGGAAAAGTTGACCCCTGCTCAGGTTAGAAAGGATTTATCGTTTTTTGGTCAATTCGGGACGAGAGGGTTAGGTTATCCGGTCTCGGAGTTGAGGAGACAGATAGCGGAGATTTTAGGTATCAACAAAAGATGGAATGTTGCCCTCGTCGGTATAGGGAATGTCGGCTCGGCATTGGTTTCATATAAGGAATTCGCCAAACAGGGATTTCAAATAAAACTGATTTTCGATAACGACCAACGCAAAATCGGGAGTTTTCACAAGGGTATTGAAGTTCACGATGTGAAAAATTTAAAAAGTCTATTGAATAAAAACAACATTGAGATAGTAATTTTAGCTGTGCCGGCTTCCGTTGCCCAACTTATTATTGATGAAGTAGTTTCCGCCGGAGTCAGCGCCATATTGTCATTTGCCCCCGCAAACCTACGAGTACCGTCAAATGTAACCTTAAGATCGGTGAATATGGCAATGGAATTGGAGCATTTATCTTTTCACTTAACGAATGAAAATCTTTATTATACGGCATAAAATAGTTGACAATATGCGGAACATATAATAAAATAATGTAATTTGCCGATAGAAATGTTAATTTCAGGGCTTTGATAGACAGAATAGATTTGTAAATTTATGGGACTTTCATTGAAAATAAAAATCGCCTTTGTATTAGCGGTTATAGCTTTAACTGCCTATTCGGCGTATGCCGTGTTGGGAGAGTGTCAGCCTTATGGAGATATTGTTTATGAGGGAAAGCCGGTCGAAAACGGTATGGAGGTTAAAGCTCTAATAGGCGAAATGGTTTTGGCGACGGGTACTACCGCGGGCGGAGGGTATTCTATCGTAATTCCGGCAGATAATCCGAACACTCCGGAAAAAGATGGTTGGGTTGAAGGAGATGTTATTACCATAAAAATAAATGGGCGTGTTGCAACCCCGAGTTTTCCCGCATTTCTGGGTAGCCAAAGGCACAACCTTCAGGTTGCGTCGCTTGGTGTGAAATTGGATACTTGGGGCAAGATAAAAGCGCTTTTCAAATAGACAATTCAGCAATTTCGATAGGTTAGTTTATATTGTCCACCAACCGAAAAATAATATTGACGCTGGTGGTTTTATTTTCGCTGATTTTAGCCGCCGAATGCTCCAAAAAAGAAGAAAAAGCGTCTTCTTCCGCTAATCTGGGAACAACCGATTCGAAATTCTCGGCGGAAGCTTTTGTCGGTATTTATTCAGAGTTGGCTAAAATCGATAGGAAATATTCTAAGGTTTTCGATTCGTTTCTTAAGCAAAACAATCTCGAGGAGAGCGGTTATCGGTTGGTTGTTGATTCGACTTTTATTATGGAACATCCCGAATTGGTAAGCGAATATAAAAAGTTGACGGACCGTTATGAGGCTGAGAAAAGGGAAGTTTTTTCGAGAAGTGGAATTGGTATAACTGAATATGGTAATATGTTAAAAAACCTCTCTAATGGGACTAATTCGGCTTTGGCGGATAGCATCTCCCGGCTTTTGGTTGGGATAGGTTTGGATAGCGGAAACTAATTAATTTGATTATAGTATTTAGGAGGAATTATAGATGAAACTTTCTCAAAGAGAAATTAACGATGTAGTGATTTTGGAGCCGAAGGGAAAAATTATGGGAGGTCCCGATGCTACTTTACTACACGATAAACTTCACGAGCTTATTAAGGACGGTAAGAAAAAGGTCATAGTCGATTTGGCAAAAGTTGATTGGATGAACTCTACGGGTCTGGGGATTCTTATAAGTGGGTTGACCACTATGCGCAACAATGGGGGAGAGCTTAAATTGGCTAATGTTACCGATAAAATAGAATCGCTTTTGACCATCACAAAACTTATAACGGTTTTCGAGAATTACGATTCGCTGGAAGAGGCGCTTAATAGTTTTAAAACCTGAAGGCGAATTTTCCGTATTAAGAAGGTAGGTTTATTAAAGCCTACCTTCTTTGATATTTGGATGGGATGTGGTTGTTCTTTTTAGTACTGATAATTATATTTCCAAAACATACCTGTTGTGTATTAAAGATAATTCCGCAGGCGTATAATTATCGAGAATATATATAGAGTAAATAAGTATGCCAAAAGTAATTAAAGAACCCGGGAAGATAATAATTCCAAGCGATGTAGCTTACCTGCAGATGCTTGATGAATTTCTTGAAGAAACCCTTCGCGGATTTGGCGTATCCGAAAGTGATATCGCTGATATAGCAATATCCGTAACGGAATTAGCGAATAACGCAATCATTCACGGGAACAAAGAAAATCCGGAGAAAGTGGTTGATATTCGTATAAAACTGATTAATGGAGCTGTTGAGATAATTGTCTCCGATGAAGGTAAAGGGTTTGATACTTTGGCATTACCCGATCCATTGACCGAAGAAAACTTATTCAAGGAAAACGGAAGGGGAATATTTATCGTTCGTTCCCTGATGGATAAGGTCGATATCAAAATCCGTAAGGATAATGGAACCGTTATAAAACTTGTAAAGAAAATAAAAAGGGTTCATAAATAATTTTAAGAGCCGATGCTGAACATTATACTATCGGTAGTGTTTGCATCCAGCGGCGCTATCCTAATTTTATTGGCTGGCATAATTCTCCGTGAAAATCCCCGCAGTCGTATTAATAGAATTACTTCGGCGATGCTTTTCTTTGCCGGTATTGGGCCTGTCTCGGCAACTATTTATTATGCTTTGATATTACCTTCGGGTAAGGAATTATCCCCGTTAGTTTACAACATATTTTATTTGTGGGAATTTTTCTTCCCGAGCTTTATCCTTTTCACCGCGGTTTTCCCTGTTGAGCATAGATCCTTTCGGAGACACCCCAAATTATTCTATGCCGGATTTATTCCACACCTGTCTCACATCCTGCTGATAATGTTATTTTCGGATCCCAATAAGATTGTTTCAGCTTTAACGATAAAAAGCGATTTCCCTGTTTTTGGAATCCTTTTGGACTATTTCGGTTATGTGTTGAGATTGGTAGGGGTTTTATTCGGATTGATCTTGGAGGCCCATGTCCGTTTCTTTTCGGTGGTTAATTTAATTTATATCGTTATTGCCGGTATATTTTTATTTCAGGGCTATCGGTCGGTTAACAACCCCCGCCTAAAAAAGCAAGCTCGAATTATTATTTTCGGTATCAGCACAGCGGTTATCTTCTATATCGCCTCATATATGATTCCAACCATATTCGTATTACAGTTTAACACCCAGTTGAAATATCTAATGATTATTATCGGTTTGGTGCTCGGTCCGGGTTTTATCGCTTGGGCTATATTGAAACACCGTTTTTTGGATATAAGACTTATCGTTCGGCAGTCGCTGGTCTATTCCGTATCTTCCGCGTTTGTTATCGGCTTATATCTTTTGATAATCAAGCAATTCGGCAAGATATTGACAAGTATTTTTGGTGGCGGTATCGCTGTTTTGGAAATTGCGGTTATCGTGCTTGCACTTCTTTTCTTCCAGCCGGTGCTAAATTTCGTCGATGGGGTTTTGCGGAGATTATTTATAAAGGGGGGGGCGGATTTTTCTGTTGTGTTGGAAGATTTCTCTCGAAAGATTATTACACTTTTGGACTTCGACAAATTGCTTAAAGAAACCTTAAGAACATTTAAGGATGAGCTACTGATTGAGAATGTCTATTTTGCGGTCCCTTCCGATGAAGGTAGCTGTAATGTTTATTATGCGGACAGAGGCGAATCGGTTATTTATAAAAGGGATAGGGTGTTGGAATCTTTCTTGATAGTCCGTGGGTTTAATGTTACCTATGATGAAATCCCGATGCCCGCTTTATCCAAAGAAACAAGGGATTTGTTAAAACTTAATGATACGAAAATTTTAATACCGCTGATTAATGCTCATAAGCTTTTGGGATATGTTTCGTTGGGCAGGAAAGCTTCCGGTTTGGGTTATAATGCGGAGGATATGACAACATTCAAAGTTTTAGCCAATCAATTGGTTGTTGCGGTTAATAACGCTAAGCTTTATAAAGAATCATTGGAAAGACAGCGTTTAGAGGAGGAATTGGCATTGGCTCGACAAATCCAACGACAGCTGCTGCCAAAGACTCTTCCTTCGAGTGAAAAACTACATTTTGCAGCTTATTCCGAACCTTCAAGGGAGGTCGGGGGCGATTATTTCGATTTTATTACCACTTCCGCGGGACGACTTGCAATGTGTATCGGGGATGCTTCAGGCAAAGGAATTCCCGCAGCTTTGCTGATTGCGCGATTGCAAGCGATGATTCATTCAGCCGCTCAAGGTGATTTGGAGATTAACAAGAAAATGGAGTTAATTAATAATCTATTGTCATCGAGCGGGATGCCCGATAGATATATAACCTTCTTTTATGGGGAGATAGACATCCAACAGCAGAACTTGCACTATTGCAACGCCGGACACAATTACCCGATATTATTCCGCAATGATGGGACTGAAGTAGAACTTAAGGAGGGGGGGATATTAATTGGGGCGTTTGAGAATATGCCTTATGAGTATAATTCCATACGGCTCCAATCCGGGGATCTTTTAGTTTGCTACACCGACGGTGTTACGGAGGCTATGAATACCGATGAGGAAGAATTTGGCGAGTCTAGTCTCAAAAGAGTAATTGCCGATAATCGTGAAGTTCCGCCGGGGGAATTACAGAAGATAGTATTAGGAAAAGTCAGGGATCATTGCGATGGAGAACCGCTTCAGGACGACTGCACACTCCTGATTATGAAGGTAGTCTAACTCCTTATCCTCTAATTCCCTTTTGGCTGATCGGTTTGACTTTTTGAGGTGTCTGGATTTGTATTTGGTTTGATTTTCTCAAAGGGAGATAACTCATCTTTTACCGGAAGTTTCAGTCCCATTTTGAGGTCGCGTTTACGGTTCCATTTCACCCAATCGGTTTGTTCGGCTTTATCCTTAAGAGAGAATTCCCCGTGATAGGCGACTTTACTGTCGGCGGATATAATAATTTTTTGCATTTCCCTCACGATAACAGTCCATTCCTTCATTGATACTTCCTTCGGACCCTTTACCTGTTTTGGCCCTCCCACCTTTTGCGGCGCAAGGTTTTCAGATTTATTTTGGCTTTGCTCGGTTTCCTCTTTTTTAGGCGCTTTGCCGGAGACATTAACCGCGCCATTATAGACTTTCAATTCTGTCGTATTATCCTCTCCTACGCTGACTCTGAAAAGAGTTCCTTTCACTGCGGCATTGGCGACAGCAGTATTTAAATCCAGCGAAGCATTCTCATCCAAAGATCCGATATTCGCCCAAATATCTCCCTCCCGTAGGTCGATTTCCGTTTCCCGCTTTTTATCCTTTCCTTCTTGAAACAGTTTAACTATATCGACAGTTGTTTTCGGTGCTAATCTTATTATATCCAATTCAGCCAATTGTATTTCCGCTCGTGTGCGAATAAGGGTTTTTACCCTTTCCCCACCTTCAACGGGAGTTTTTGTTTCGGCGGCCTGCCAATTTTCCTCGCCAATTTTTTGCTTGCGTGCTTGTCCGTCAACAAATGTAAATATACCTCGCACCTCTTTCGGATTAACAGCAACCGATATACTGCTCAAACCGACGGATAAGGTAAACCCAAGAGCGACCAATGACAATATGGATTTTAAGATAATCGGTTTTGCCCGAAAAATATTCTTCATTATAACCTCCAAATATTTGGATTGATTACTTCCCAACTAAAATCCTCCTGATAAACTTATTCGGTGCGAACCACCGATATCGGCGAAAGACGAATAAGAATAATCGAATCTATAGTTCCGCCAAGAAATGCCGAAACCTCCCGATAATCCTCCCAAACTATCTTTGGAAGAACCGGATTTATAATTCCTCCCCGATGAATCCCATCCTAACCTTATAAGGACAGGATTTAAGCCGGTTATTTCGATACCGAACTTGAAACTTAAATCATAATCGAAAGGGTAATCGAGCTGGCCGGAGAATATTATAGGCGCGCCCTTAAGGTGGTGCGAAATTCCTAATTGAGCTCCTCCGGGCAGCTTATCCTTATGTTCGGAAGTAAGCCCTCTTAGTTGAACTCCGATATTTTTTATCGTTGCACCAAGACGGGTTCGCTTATCGTCCAATTTGTATAAAATACCGCCATCCAACCCTAATCCATCAGAGGAATAATCCTGTAGCTTTTCATAAATAAACTTGCCTGAAATCCCCCAGTAAAAATTTCTATTGACTCGTTGCCCGAAATTCAGTGCAAAAGCAATATCGGAGGCTGAAAATGTTCCGGTGTTAATGTTGTTGACATCCGTCTCATCGAATGTCCCGTAATTGAAATAATCGATGGAAAAACCGAGCATTCCACCATACCCCTGCCTCTTAATAAATGTTACATAACCCGATTGGATATCCGCTATGTAATTGTTATACTCGGAGGCGAAATACTTTGAAATGTTCCCTTCGACTTCCTTAACTTCGCCGAATTCATTCTCGATTTCAGTTATCGGCACTAATTGTGCAAGCCCTGCCGGATTATAATATCCCGCATATTCGTCATCAGCCAAACCGACCATAGCCCCCGCCATTGCCTGCGCACGGGCGCCTACACCCACACGCAGAAAAGTATAAGCCGATGTTCCGGCTCCTTCATTAGATGAATACCCCTTCGGAGAAGCTATAAAAATTATTAATAATATTATTCCGACAAAAAAGGAAATATTTTTCAATTTTTCACCTCTATTTTAAGTTTATTTAATAAAGCTACACGAATGAGAGGTTGTTGTCAATTGGTTTTGTTTTGATTAAAAGATGTTTGGTCCCCATCGAATTTGATTACCATCCTCTTATTATTTTATCGACAATATCTTGCGACAATTTTTCAATCGCCCTTTTTTTACCGATGTCTTCGGACTCATCGAGAGCCGAATAAACTCCATATCCTTCGATTTTCTTCTCTTCCCATATAACTTCCTTTTTTCTTAAATCTTCAAAAGAGACATCAACAAAAATGCGGGCGACATATTCGCTGCAGTTACCGGAACCATCGTAAGTGTAGCATTCCTTTTTGTATTCGGTGACCTTTCCTTTCAAAGCAGAGTCAGCCTGTTTTTTACCGACAATCTTGAGAGTGTTATCGGTAATTATCGCATTTCTTAAAGCTTCCGTTAATTCTTCGCGAATGCCATATTGGGTAGTCTCGTTATCGAATAGGGGGATAGCGATTGATTTCACCCCCTTTAAGGCCGATCCCGAAAAAGAATAAAAACCGCAACCCTCAAAATAAAAAGGAATTAGAATAAATAATAAGACGCCCGTTAATAAATATCGCCACACTCTTCTCGGATAGTGATCTATCATATAACCCTGCGGCCTCTTTTAATAACGGATTTGATTAAATTAACCCCGTAATGATAAGGAATTTCCTTGTAATTAGCAGTTTCCCAGATTAGTAGATCAGCAATTTTCCCCTTTTCGATGGAACCGTAAAGATGTCCCCTGTCCAAAGAATAAGCGGGATTTATCGTATAAGCGACAAATGCTTCCTCCGGTGTGAGTTTGAGGTGCAAACAGGCAAGGGTTATTATCAGGGATGCGGATTCGGTATAGGAGGATCCCGGATTACAATCTGTGGAAAGACATATCGCCAATCCCTCTTCAATCATTTTGCGAGCCGGCGCGTATTTCCCGGTATTCAAAGAAAATGATGTTCCGGGTAATAGTATAGGCATAACCCCTGCTTTTGCCATCATTTTAATCCCTTTGGAAGATACGGCAACAAGGTGGTCAGCTGTTTTTGCTTTCAGCTCGGAAGCTAATTCCGCTCCGCCTATCGAGTGGATTTCATCCGCATGCATTCTTATTTTGAGGCCGTACCTTTTGGCGATATGAAGTATGCGGCGGGATTGATCTATGTTGAAAACTCCTTTTTCACAAAAAATATCGCAGTACTCCGCAAGCTTATGCTTGGCGATGAAAGGAATCATCTCATCGGTGATAATCCTAATATATTCTTCACGATTGTTTTGATATTCATCAGGGAAATCGTGAGCGCCCAAAAAGGTTGGAATTATGTCGATATTGTATTTACCATCCAATTCTTTGAGGATTACGAGTGAGCGTATTTCCGATTCAAACGAAAGTCCATAACCGGATTTCGCCTCAATCGTTGTTATACCGTGCTTTAACAAGCGTTTTAATACGCCACGGGTTTGCTTCTTTATATCCGTCTTTGAGGCATCGCGAAATCGCCGAGCCGAATTACGGATTCCTCCGCCCGCCTTGGCTATCTCGAGGTATTTCATTCCTGAAAGACGCATCCCGAATTCCTCTTCCCGTGTTCCATAAAATACCGGGTGGGTATGGGGATCGACAAACCCCGGAGAAACCATCATCCCCCTTGCATTTATCTCCTTAGCAATGCTCTCCCTCCGCAAACCTCTGAGGACAACGCTTTCCTTATCCGCCCTTATAATTTTTTCTCCCGAAACAACAACGGCGCCATCTTTGATTATTCCCAAATCAGAAAGGTATTTTCCCGTACGGGGTCCCCTCTTCATCGAGCGTAAGGTTAAAAGGCTGCCGATATTATAAATAAGGGTCTTTTCCATCATAAGGCGCTTTAATGTTCAGTTATAAGCTCCGTTTATTCATCGAGCAACTCAACATTGGCACGGGGTATTATGGCTTTGGGACCACCGTCCTCGAATTGCGCCTCGAGAACCCTTGCCAAGGATTCCGATTCCAATTTCTGTAATGCTGATGGCAAGGCGGTTACTGTGCCGATTCTTCCGAAATATGGCTGGCGAATAGCCCTTATTGGTGAACCGATTTCTACACCCTTGCTGATCACTTTCTTTTCGGCAAATTCCGTATGTATGTCTCCTTCGGCGGGGATTACAACCTCAGGCCTTATTACACCTGCGCGTATCTGCGTAGCGCCATTGATACAAGCCAATTGCCCTTCTTTGGATTTCAAAAGATTGTAAGTGTGATTGGCCATATTTATCTTGCCGAAACCTTCAGTAACCACGAGCGTAATTCCTTTGTTCTCATTGCCTGTTATGGCTACTCCAAGGTCATATCCCAAAAAGTCTCGGAGATCCTTATCGTCGAATCCTCCCACGACTATACCCTTTACTCCTTCCTGAATAGCCTTTCTTAACGCTTCCGCCGTTACAAGGGAGCCTCCGATAATTATTTTCCCTCTTAGTTCGGAAGTGATATCTTTTTCCTCCAAAACGCTGTCCGTAGTAGGGGAGACCACTTTTAATTCACCATGTGTTTCGCCCCCGATGCCGAAAATCCCCTGAGCAAATGCTCCCAATGTTTGTACTTCAACTCCTTCATCAGGGAAAATTTCCGTTATTTCGCCCTTTAAGTAAGCCTTGACCTCGACGGGCATAGGTTTCCCCCTCAATAATACCTGACCGGTTATCGAGGATACATTTTCAATTGTTCCGCTGATAGTTGCTTGGCAGGTCGATGTGAACAGCCCGAAGAATGATTTCGATTTGGCGATTATCTCGCCTTTTTCGATTTCGTCGCCAACATTTTTAAGCAGACATTCATTGATATCCTCCGGCGGGACGCCGAGGATATTCGCTACATTTATTGGTTCAACTGTTCCGGGAAGTTCCGTCCGAGCGACAACATCCTCGGGATTGACTTTATCGCCTGCTTTTACCACCACTTCGCCTTTAAGCGGTAATATTCGCTTTTTCTTAATTAAGGTTTTTTCGGTTACTTTAAGACCGGGAGTGTATGCATGTGCCATTAATTTACCTCAAATCTATACTAACAATTATTTTCCAAATCGATATTTCAGCAATGCCCAATAAGCCGAAAATCCCTCTACCCATCCCAATTTTTTCCCTTCGGAGAAATCCCGTGGTTCATAGTCAATGGGAACTTCGGTAATTCCATACCCCTCCTTGAGGAGCTTTGCCGTTATTTCTCGTTCCCAATTAAATGAATTATCGGTTATCTCAATTCTCTGGATTATCTCTCTTTTGAACGCCTTATAGCAGGTTGGCTCATCCGTTAGATCAGAGCCGTAAAATAAATTCGTAATTTTCGAAAGGATAAATCCACCGAGCCAAAATATAAGTCCGATTTTAGCGTTTCCGCCATTAAGATTCCTTGAACCATAAACTACCTTTGTGCCGTTTTTGCCGAAAGCTTCGATTATTTTATGATAGTCCTTCGGATTATATTCGAGATCCGCATCTTGGATAATTACAATGTCGCCGGTGCAATATTTCAGCCCGGTTCTAACCGCAGCGCCTTTGCCGATATTGCCGTTATGCTTAACGATTGTCATTTTACATCTGCCCGCAAATTTCGCAGCGATATCCGCGCTTCCATCAATAGAACCATCATCGACGAAGATTATTTCCTTCTCGATATCTACATCGATTACCCGCTCAAGTACTTCCGCTATTGTCGGAGATTCATTATAACAGGGTATTATTACCGAGAGCTTTACTTGAGCCAAAAAACCTCTTAATAACTTTCTAACTTTTCTTTATCGTAGATATTTAAGTTAATCATCCACTCTTTAAGCTTTTTAACTCGTAAGGACTTGTCTTCGGTCAACTTGAATGGGCGTCCGCGCCCATCGAGTATAATACCGACTACACCGCCAGATATTTCCGTTTCTATTTTGTTTCCCTTCCCATTACCCAAATCCAACCCTTTGTGCGGATTTAGGTGTGCCTTGACTTTTGTTGGTAGAGCGGTTTTTTCGTCAATCCCCAATTTAATAACCTTCATTTCTCCGGCGCCCAATGTTCCTTCCTCTACTTTGCCGTCAGGCATTTCGAACTTATAATTCATCACTTCCTTAGCACCTTTTAATTCCCCGGACGGCGCGATGCAAGTTCCCAAGTGTATCAAGCAATCCTTATTGAATACCTCAGTTGCAGCCTTTTCGTGGATAGTCGAGAGAACACCTAATTGAGGCATCATAAATATCGAGTCCACCGCTATACGGGTAATTCCTTCCGGAAGGAAAGCGTCGATAAGCATAAGCGCCGCCTGTTGACGGCGGGGGGCATGCGAGAGTACTCCCCCCGAGCCTATTAACATATCCAAACTCATCATATCGACCAGGGTCTGTCCACCCGTCGTTTGATCGAAGGCATCCGCAATTGTTCTTTGTTGTTGCACACCCTTCAATACGGTGGCGAAATTCTTGTGTTGGATAAAAGCCAAACGGAGGGCCTCCTTAGCTATAGCCTGTTCGAGAATCAATTCCTTTAATGTCTGCGGGATAGTCGTAGGCCTAATCATTTTATTCTTTATACGATTTCGGAGGTCTCGTTCATCCATTTCAAACGGTACCCAGCGCATAACATTGGGTAATCCGGTTTCGGCGAAAACATTAGAGACGGAATAACTCATTCCGAGATTTGCGGATACGGTTCGATTGAAAACGCCCTGAAAAACGGAGAAAACATCGGTAGTAGCACCGCCTATATCGACACCGACAGCTTCGATCCCTTCCTGATCGGCAATTGTTTTGATTATCAAACCGACTGCGCCCGGAGTCGGCATAATAGGGGTATCTGTCCACGACATCAGCTTTGCATAACCTGGAGCCTGAGCCATCACATGCTCCATAAACAAATCGTGTATTTTTTCACGCGCCGGGAGCAGGTTTTCCCTTTCCAAAACAGGACGGATATTGTCCACGATATCCAATGCTACCTTGTCTCCCAAAGTTTCTTTGATGGCATCCCTCGCCATATTGTTTCCCGCATAAATAACCGGAAGATTATAGCCGGATCCCAATCTGGGTTTGGGGTCCGCCGCCGATATCAACTCCGCTAATTCCACAACATGTGTTGTAGTTCCGCCATCTATACCTCCCGAAAGGAGTATCATATCGGGCCTGAGATGCCTAATCCTTTCGATTTGCTGATGCGGTAGTCTTTTATCGTTGGATGCGATTACATCCATAACAATGGCTCCGGCTCCCAAAGCAGCTCGTTCAGCCGACTCAGCGGTCATCGAACGGACGACGCCGGCGACCATCATTTGAAGACCTCCGCCAGCCGAAGATGTTGAAATGTAAATATCAGTGCCCACCTTATCTTTGGCGGGGGTTATGATTTTGTTGTTCTCATCCAATATCTTCCTGCCTGAAAGTTCCTCCACCTCGGCTATAGCGTTTAAAACCCCCATCGTTACATCCTCGAAAGGAGTTTCTACCGTCGTCGGAGCTTCTCCACGAACTATAAGGCGATATTCTCCATTTTGATACTCGATAAGTATTGCCTTTGTTGTTGTGGAGCCGCAATCAGTCGCAATTATTACTTTAATGTCCTCAGGTTTTAACCCTTTCATCTATTTATCCCCAAATCAAGTGATATTTATTCTCATCGTGTTGTAATTCTTAAATTTTTATTTAAAAGATCAAATTTGAATTACTATTCATTATCATTATTTGTATTGTTATCCTCCCAGCCATACGGTTTTTCGGTCGGAGTAGGAGCCTTAACTGAAAATTTATCGGTGTTTGGATAGGCATCTTGGGTATAGCTTCGGCGATAATTTGGAATTGATGTTCCCGAATCCGAAGGTTCTCGGTTGCCGTAATTACGGATGCGCACCTTCTCGAATTCCGATTTCATATCCCTTAAATTTATATAATTATGTCCCACTGCGTTACGCAATTCCAAAGCGGTCATAGAATCCACCGCCACAACCACTACCTTTTTACCCCGACTCCTTAAAAGTTCGACAGCCCGCTCGAAATCTCCATCGCCGGAGAATAGGATGGCGGTATCATATAAGTTGATGGTATTGAACATATCTATAACAATTTCTATATCGAGGTTGGATTTAACAACCTCTTTACCGGCTTTTTTATCCCACATACTTTTTATCTTTTTGATGCGGACGGTGAATCCCATTCTCATTAAAGCCTTAAAAAAATCATCCCTATCGGATCCGAAATCCCCATCGTATCCGGTATAGTAAAAGGCGTTTATTAATTCTTTACCCTTAATAAAGTATTGCAGTATTTTATTATATTCGAAGTGCCATCCCAACTCCCGTTGGGAGTAAAACATATTGGAACCATCAACAAATAATGAAACCTTTTCCATATTATAATCCTTATATATTGACTATATATTTTCACATATTAATATAATATTTAACTTATTCCTTTGCAACAATTAAGGATTATTCGTTTTCTTTTTTTTGAATCTGTGGAATAAACCCTTTCGATTTTTTTTCCTCTCCCTTTTTTGAGCCTTTTCCTTTTCATACACTTCGGCATCCAAGCGTTCTATTTTTTGGATTAAAACTTCTAATGATTCCCTTTTTTCCAAAGTTTTTTGCAATATATCAAAATCCGGAAATGAAAACAGGGCGTGGACGAATGGTTCAAAGAAAACCATAGCCTGTGATCCGATCCAATTCAGCGGTTTGACGGATTCCAGAAAAAGAATTGCCGGAACAGCCATCTTCCATTCCACCACTTTATTTGCTAGTTTCTCCAAAGCCCTATGCTCTTTTTCGGTAAGTTTCTCATTCGGGTCGATAGGGCTGTTGCTTGTTCTGAATATGTCAGATAGAGACATTCTCCCCCCCTTCGGGGTTATCATATTTGCTAATCATTTTTTCGATAAAGCGTACAACCTCATCCCGATTGTCCGTGAACCTTATATACACGCCTCGAAAATTTTCCAATCGGGAAGGTTTTTTGAAGGGTGATAACAATACTCCATTTTTGTCGGGGTAAAAACTGCGGAACCTCCCCCAATTGTAATTGCGCTTTCCACCCGGGGTCTTAATATAGATTCCTTTACTATCCATCCTGTATTTTGTGGGCATAAAAAAGGAAGAAAGCGAACCGACCATAATAAAAACTGCTACGATCGTCAGCAGTTCACTTTTCGTTGTAAGGTAAACCGCCAAAAAAACAATCAAAAGGAAGGCTATTACCCAAGCGGTTCGCTTGGAATTTGCAGTTGCGGGATGGCTTATCCACTCCAAATGGTCACCGTTTTCTTTAATTTCATTCGAATTCGGATTCGTCTCTGTATCTTTCCTTGCGGACATCGTGCATTTTCTTTAAATATTCTTCCGGTTTGATAATATCCTTCTCGATCAATAGACCGACTAAAGCTTCGGTGGCGAGATTGTTTGATAACGCCAATTCTTCATAGGTTATTTCACGGACTTTATCCCCGATTTTTAGTTTTAGCAGAGGTCTTGTCGGCTTGTTTTTCTCAGACACTTATAATACCCATTTTAATATAAAGATTTATTTCTCACTTATCCTATATACCTTTCCGTCGGTGATTTTACAAAGAATTACTTCGCTGTTTAGCCCGTTATTTCCCTTAAATGATATGGATCCGGTTACGCCCCTATAATTTTCAATCTCCGAAATATAAAGGGATTTGTTTGCCGATTTAGATTTGCTAATCGATTTTAGCGCCAAAATCATAGCATCATAACTCAAGCCGGCAACCCGCGACGGCTCTACCGAAAAATCTTTCTTAAACCTCTGCGAGAAGGAAAACCAATTCGGGTCATCCTCAAACGGGAAAAAATCAGTAGCGAAAACCGAGCCATCCAAATATCCCCTTGCCGTTCTAAGGACATCGGGGTCCGCCCAACCTTCATTACCAAGCAAAACAGTCTTTATCTGTCCGAAAGCAACCTGGGGGGCTATCAGAGCCACTTCATCTGCGTAACCCGGAATGAACATCGCCCCCAATTCAACGGGCCATTCGAATTTCGGCAGGAGCTCATCGGGCTTTTTAGGATTGATATAGAGGGAGGAATCTACAAGACCTTGCGCAAGCAGAGTATCCATACCTGCAGTCAGAACATTTTTTATTTCGGTTAGCGGTCTCTTGAAATCGGTTATTCCCCTTTGATAAAAGGATATTTTCACTAATTTGGTGCCACGGCTCTCTATTTCCCGAGCGAAAGCGGCGGAAACTTCCTCCCCGTAATCATCGCTTGGCGATAATATGGCGAATTGATTTATGCCTAAGTTGTCAACTGCATAATCGGCTATTTTGCGGCTGATTAAATCGGAATCGGGGGTAAGTTGGAAAACATTGTCGGCGACGGAGGCGATACCCTTCGCCGAAGCGGCAGGGACCAAAAGGGGGATATCGCGATGATATTTGCAAACGGCGGCGGCGCAAAATGCGTTTGCGCTTTTAAGAGGTCCTATAATCAGGCTGACATCCCTTGCTATTAACTCCTCTACTCCGCTGATGGTTTTACCGTTTGTTCCGGAGTTATCGAATATCTCGAGCTTAACCGATACATTCAAGTTATTTTTGGATTTACTATCCTGCAAAGCCAATTTCACTCCCCTCAACATCTCTATCCCGTAAGAAGCCATCGACCCGGAAAGCGGGGCTATTACCCCGATTTTTACCATACCTTTATTCTGAGAGCTTATTTTGCCAAGCAGTTGCGTTGCTTTGAAACTAAAAGGGCTTGTCGGGAATTTGCTTTGAAGCAGTGCAATAGTTTCTTCCGCCTTCCGCCGGCGCCCTTCACGGAACTCACGGTTCGCCTTGTGATAAAGCATCTCCGGAGATAATTTATAATTCAATGCCCTATTTCCCAAATCGTCTAATCTCGATAAGGAAATATGAGCATCGACTATGTTAAGTAAGGATTGCCGAGCCTTTTCCTTGAGGGATTTATTATTTATTCTGTCATATGCCTGAATATAATAATAAGCCGCACCGAAAGGATCACCCTGCCCGAAACGAATATCTCCCAACAACAAGAGCGTATCTCCTATGTAAATCGAATTGGGAAACTCCTCTAAAAAAGATTGAAGTTCCTTCTCGGATTTATCAAGATACCCTTGCTTGTAATGCGTTTTAGCCAGCAGGAATGCAAAAATGGAATAATACGCATCATCGGGGTATAGCGCCATTAATTCGTTTAGAAGATGTTCGGCGGAGCCGTAATCATCCGCCTTTAGGAAGCCCACTACTTGCTGGAGTCCGCTCGACGGATTAACCGCTGGAGCGGGAGTATTTTGGCTGAATGCCGAGCTGGAGATTAAAAAGGTTATGCCGATTACCAAAACAGCTGTAATCGACTTTAATTTATCGGGGAGTAAACTGACTGCCACTTAAAACCCCATAAATCTATAAAGTGTATTTTCCGAAATCTTCCGGGTTTATTCGCCTTAAACGGTCCTTCAGAGATTCCTCATCGTTTGGTAACCCATGCGAATTCCTTTCTTCGGGTGTGAGGGAAAATAAATCCTTGTTAACAAAAATTGGGGCTTTGGTTTTCAATGCCAAAGCCATCGAATCGGATGGACGGGCGTCGATTCTTATGAATTCATTATCCCTTACGATATATATAACGGCATAGAATGTTTGCTCTTTTAATTCGGTTATTTCCACTCGGTCAACCTTTGCCCCGATGCTTGAGATAACCGAAGCCAACAGGTCATGTGTCAAGGGCCTTTTTGATACAACGCCGGACAGTTCCATGCCGATTGCATGAGCTTCATAGGGGCCTATCCAAATCGGTAATATCCTTTCCGTTTCTTCGGCACCGAGTATTACTACCGGTGAATTGGTGGATACATCTAAGGCCAGCCCGTTAATATGAGCTTTTAATAATTCCATATCTGCTACCGATTTTGAGGTTGTTAATTCTCCCGTTCAATGAAATAAAAGACACCCAGTGTCCCCGGGCCGGTATGGGCGGTTATTACCGGGCATAGATCGACGGTTAATTCAGGTTTGACATTGAATTCCCTTTGAAGGGTATTTGATAATTCTCTCAAATCCGCACCAGCCGACCCGACCGCAAAGCGGACGGTAGCGGTATCCGGTATGTCCGTATGTAAAAGGCTTATCATCCCATTTATCACCTTTGATTTTCCTCGTACCTTACCGGCGGCTGAAATACTACCATCCGATACTTTCAGGATAGGTTTCAAGTTCAATAAATTTCCCACAAATCCCTTTGCCTTTCCTATACGACCGCCTTTAACCAAATATTCGAATGTATCGACCGTAAAATAAATGCCGCTGTTGTCGCGCATATATTCCAAGCGCTCCAATATCTCCTCCACAGTTTTGCTCTCCTTCGCCATTCTTGCCGCCTCAAGGACCATCAGCCCCAAACCCAATGAAATGGATTTGGAATCAAATATCGATATATGTTTCGGATTCGATGATGCTTTGGCACCCTGTTTGGCGGAGTTATAGGTCCCCGATAATCCAGACGACAGGTGGATTGAAATTATCGAAGCGGTGCTTTTGTCTTCCAATAGGGTATCATATGCAGATCTGAACTCCTCGCTTGGGGGTTGTGATGTAATGGGGAAATCACTGCTTTCGGACAATTTCTCCAAAAAGCTTTCCGAGTCCATATCAATACCATCCCTGTATTCTTTTTCGCCGAATCGAATTTTCAACGGGACGATGCCTATCCCATACTCTTCAATTAACTCCAAAGGTATATCTGCGGTGGAATCCGTTACTATTTTTACAACTTTTTTTAAAGTTATGGATTCGTTTTGTTTATCACGGATAGCTTGGTTTTGAGCGAATAGATCATCAACCTTGCGATGTGCCACACTACCGTAAGAGGAAAATGTCTCTTCGACTAACAGAGGATTATCCGAGTGTATATGCACTTTTATCAGATAATTGTTATCCGTAGTCTTATCAGCAGCGATTATCAATGAATTCCCCAATTTTTTCAAATCTTTGCGGAGACCGTTTCGATTATATTCCTGCGCCTTAATAATGAATTCGCAACAATAATGTTTATTGGGTTGGTTGCTCTTACTTATTGAGATGCTATTTATATTGTGGGAATTTTCCTTTTCGATTTTGATATCGCCGTTTTTAATGTATTTTACAACCGCTTCGAGCATATGCACGAAACCCTGCCCTCCGGCATCCACAACATCGGAATCCATTAAAACTTCAAGCTTATATTTCGTTTCAGCCAATGATCTTTTCGCCCTTTCGAGTGTCAAATCCATCAATTCTACAAGGTCGTTGGTTTTTTGAGACCATTTTTTGAAATAGTCACCGGCTTCGCGAAAAACTGTTAATATCGTTCCCTCTTTCGGGGTTTCGATTGCCTCGTAAGCCGAAATTGTTCCCTGCTCGAAAGCGGCGGCTAAATCCTTGGCGAACGCCCGTTTCCTACCCCTAATAGCGGAGGCAAAACCGCTGAGATATTGTGAAAGTATTACCCCTGAATTTCCCCTTGCCCCAATCAGCGAAGATCTCGCCATGGCATCGGCGACCTCGCTTAATGCTGTGGATCTCATCGGCATAACTGCTGCCGCTGTCGCCTGCAGTGTGAGCGCCATATTGGTGCCGGTATCCCCATCGGCGACCGGAAAAACATTAATTGCATTTAATTCGGCTGATTTCGAACTCAGCCATTTATTGGATGCGAGCAGAACCCGCCTTAAGCGTTCCCCATCGCAATACTTCAATGCCACAAGAATTTACTCCTATTCTTCCCCTTCTTTATTTCCCTTCTTAACCACCCAGATTTTTAAGTTGGCTATGACATCGCGGTCAATTTTAACCGGAACTGTATATACGCCCAACGCCTTTAGGGGTTCCTCCAATAAGATGTCGTGCCTGTCGATTTTAAAACCCTTTTCTTCGAGCATTCCGGCGATATTATGTGAGGTCACAGACCCGAAGACCCTATCCTCTTCACCGACCAAAACCTCCGCGGTGCAGGAGATTTTCTCCAACGCATCCTTTAATTTTTCGGCTTCTCTTTTTTTCTTATTGTCTCTGATGGCTTTCTGCCGATGTATTTCGTTTATCGCTCTTAAATTCCCTTTTGTTGCGGATACGGCAAGATTGCGGGGAATTAGATAATTGCGTGCATAGCCATCTTTAACTTCAATTACTTCGCCGACCTTTCCTAATGGCTCGACATCATCTTTTAGAATAATTCTCATCGGCTACTCCTGAATATGTATAGTACAACTTACACCTTTTTTTCTACACGGCGGTTACGGAAATTAAACCAACTATCAAATAAACCTACTCCGGCAAGAACAACCAAAGAAAATAATTGGGCAAAAAATATCCCCAAATAAAATAGGAGCTTGAAGAATATCGGTATCTTTGATCGACGGAAAAAATTTTCCACTACCGCCAAACCACTTATGAAATATATAATCCCGGTAAACGCAAGGACGTTCCAACCTATATAATCGCTCCCTCCGAGTTGGAGAACCGTAAAAAATAAACCCGTAATAAATAATCCTACGAGCCTGTAGTCAGGCCTCCAAGCGCTGAACGGCGGAAGGGTTGGAACATCGTTATAACCATAACCGCTCTTCAATAATACCTTTCTCCCAACCCAATAACCTATAAGCACATTAAATAACTCGGATAAAAGCATTAGAGCGGGAATAAGGCTGAAAACAGCCCGCCCATAACTTAACATAGATTGCTCTGCATTTCCCTTACCGGAGAAAAGTTGGGGGAAATCAGCAATAGTTCCCTTGATTGCGTTATTGAAATCCGCTTCATACTCCGCCTTATTGAGCAAAAAGAGTATGACTAAAACAAAAGCGGGTAGAAACGACCAAATTATTACTTTGCTCGGACTTTCACGCTTAAGCATCATTTTACTCAAGATCAATCCGGGTAGCGTTATCGGGATGACTAAAGCGAAAAGATTAGCGAAACCACCTATAATTAAAGCTATTCCCGTTGAAAGAAGAGCCATCCCACTTACCAAAGCCATTCCGTATTCGAAAGCGGCGACGGGATAAAAGGCCAACGCCGCTAATCCAAAAACATAGTTAGCTAAAGGTAAGCCGGACACCAAGGAATCCGCAATTATTACCGCAACGGCAAGCTGAGCAAACCTTTTTCGCTTTTCAATTACTGTTGATACGGTTGTGTTTTCAGACAGAAAAGATTGATTCATTTCTCGAACATTAATCGAACACTTCGGCTGTATAAGGGACTAACCCCAATTGCCTTGCCCTTTTTATAGCACGGGTTAATTCCCTTTGATGTTTAGCGCAATTCCCCGTAATCCTTCGCCCGATTATTTTTCCGCGATCATTGACAAACCGCCGAAGTAATCTCTCATCCTTATAGTCTATAAAGTCGATTTTGTTTTCGCAAAAACGACATATTTTTCTTCTTCGCACATCCATCCCAAACGGATGCCGTTTTTTATTCATTGGTTTTTTATAATAAGCTGCCATTTATCTCCTTTCGGAATTTGCTTATCCAATTATCTAATAAAAGTTATATGCTCACTTATTCCTTCGTTTCCTCTTCGGAAGGTTTGGTTTCGCTTTCGATAGTTTCTCCCGCTTCGTTATCCTGTGCGGAAGGGGGCGCCTCATCGGCAATTTCCTTTTCTTCAGTTATTGGCTCGGTATCAGCCGTAGCCTTAACTTCGCTGCCGTCTATTTCGGCTTCGGGGACGGATTCTTCGACCGAATCCTCCTTCTCGATGGTTTTCGCTTCTACGGCCTCGATTTGGGAAACAACGGTCATAAAGCGGAGGATATTTTCATCCATCCTATAATGCCGCACCAGTTTATCCGGCGTGCTTCCCGACCCCAAAAAGCGGATATGGATATAGTAGCCTTGATGCCGCTTCTTGAGCTCATAGGCAAATCTCCTTACGCCCCACCTTTCAACATCGGCTATCTTGCCGCCGTTTTCCTTAATAATTTGATTTATTTTTTCGATTTCGGACTCGATTAACGATTCTTCCACTCCGGCATCGAGCACAATAGTGGTTTCGTACT
This sequence comes from Candidatus Zixiibacteriota bacterium, assembly GCA_026983835.1. Lineage (GTDB taxonomy): Bacteria > Zixibacteria > MSB-5A5 > UM-FILTER-46-8 > UM-FILTER-46-8 > JALSTH01. The sequence continues at coordinate 34,864 of JALSTH010000090.1, forward strand.
GCTTCAATTTTCACCTCCTCTCGGACTTTTTCGGCTCGTATCTTTATATAATATAAGATACGAGCAAGGAGCATTACTGCTTTTAATTAACTTATTTTAATTTTCGACAATCGACGGGAAAGTATAAGTCCCGTTGACTGAATTTATATTTCCAATTAAAATCCTGAAAATTAACTCCACCGAATGAGTTATCACATTTTCCAATACCTCAAGCTCTTCCTTCGTAAAAGGGCTTAGAACATAATCCTCCAAAGCCATATACTTTGATGGAGCACCGATACCCACCCTGAATCGGGGAAAGTCGGCTGTCCGAAGGTAATCCATCACCGATTTTAATCCCTTATGCCCGCCATCGGATCCCTTACTTCGGATTCGTATTTTACCTAACGGCAAATTTACATCATCGGCGATAACTAACATTTCAGTCGAGGAAAAGCCGAACCTTTCAACGGCGCCGGATACAGCTTTTCCGCTGTTGTTCATATAGGTTAAGGGTTTTATCAATCGGATATTTCTCCCGGCTAAATTAAACGATGCGGATTTATAACCCTTTGACATTCGCTTGAAATCCACTCTTTTTTGTCGGGCTAATCTGTCGATAATCATAAAACCGACATTATGCCTTGTTAGTTTATATTCCTCTCCGGGATTACCCAAACCGACGATTGTCCTGATATTCGGATTTAAAAGAGCATTTCCCATCAATAGCACCCATCGAACATATTCAGTCATTATATAAAATCCAATAATAAAGTCAAGGATAAAATAGCTCAGGGACTGTATTCAAAAAAATATAATTTATAAAAATAAATTTATTTTTAAGTTAAAAAATCGGCACAGAGACTCTACCTCTGTGCCTTATAATTCTTTTGGGATTAATCCCTTTTTATGCGCTTTGTTTTCTCGGGTAACCTTATCTCATTTTGAAATCCTGCCACCTCGAACGCCAAAGTCTGCCGCTGTCATCCGATATTATTAAACTATAATAATATTTCCCTCCCTTGCATATCCGTCCTTCGTTATCCTTTCCATTCCAAACGATAACGCTCGGTATTTTGCCGGTCCCCTCGATGATTTTTACGGCTTGCTTTTCAATATTGATTAGGGTCGTTGGTTTGGGCCTTTTCTTTTGTATATAGATTTTCCAATAAAGGGGAGTAAAATTGATATATGGCTCGAACATAAGCATATAGTTTTTCTGGTAATCGGTGGATAGATCTTCTATGCGTGCTGATAATTTAAGGCGCTCGAATTTTTGCTTCTCCGAAGTGGGCTCGTTGATGTTCTTTATATTATCTGGATTTCGGGTAGCATAAGGAGTCGCAGGTCGGATTATTCCGCGTTCCTCGAGAGAAGCATATTCCTTGTTGAGTTGATCTTCATTTGGCGGAGCGATATTGTTGTCAACTCTGAATATATCAGGTGCGTTTGACCCAAATCCGAATACGGCGGCAATGCTGTGATTACCGGTGGCGGCGCTGTTTCTATCGTATGGGTATTCCTGAAAAGTATAATCGAATCTGCGGAAATTATCACCATTACCCAAAAGAATCGAAAATCCGAATCCAAACTGTCTATATACTTCTCCTCTATCCTTGCCTAAAGTATATGAACCGCGCAACGCCCAGCTTAAAGGATTTTTAACTCTGAACCATTGCTCGACGCCCAAAGATGTCAGACCATAAGTTGCCCTTATATCGTCTATCTCTTGCTGCTTGATGCCGAGGGCAAAAACAAATGAGGTGGGTTCATTCGGGTTTCTTATCGAATAAGAGAATGCGGTCTGGATTATACGATCCAAGTATTCGGAACTACCGCCGTAAACGGGAGTAAGCTCACTGTGGAGAAGATTCTGTGTTGAGAAACTCGCATTTATTACCTCGTTCACTCGATAAAGAATACCTAAATCTAAGTCGAAGGCTTTCCGTTTCCCGTAATTGGACTCGAAAATATATTTTAAGTTGATACCTCCCGATAAATTCGGCTGGAATCTTTTGGCATAAGTAAATGCGATGTTATTAACTGTTCTTAGGAGCGTATTTGAAGCGAAAGAACCCGTTTGGTAAAGGTTAAGGGCTACCGTCCCGAAATTATTGTTGTGTTTGTAAATGCCGAATACCCCCGTATAGGGACTCTCGCCTTGTGGCATTCCAAAAGCGCTGACCCTATTAAAAATTGCGGAAACCTGATAGCCTTTTAAAAATCCCACCCCCGCCGGATTATAAAATACGCCCGTTGGTTCATCGGCAAAAGCGGCAAAACCGGGACCTAAAGACGCTCCCCGTGCCGATAATCCATAATTAATCTGAGAACGAACCGGTTTCGGATTAAATAGAAACAGCATCATTAAAATAATAATCGGCAAACGGATTATTTTCCTGTTTAGTCGTATCCCGTACATTTTTCTCTCCCCTGTCTAAAATAAAAAGTCGATGGAAAATTCCATTGATATATTATCGGAATAATTGTCATTGAGAATATGGTTTTTATTGGTTATCCTTTCGCGATATGCCGTTACTTTCGAGATAAAATGTTCATTTTTGGCATATTCAATAATCAATTCGAATTTATTTGTCGTTTGCACGGTGCCAGTCGGAAATTTCTCCGTATAATTCGGTTCATCCATCCATGGCGTATCCCAATCGTTTTCGATTCTTCCTTCCCCTTTCCTCTGTCGGCTGAACTCCCCCGTAAATTTTATCTTATCTTTCAGCCGTAATATAAGTTGAGCGGTAAACAAATCCCCATCATTACCCAATGGATAGCCGATATAATACCCCCTGTTGATATATTTATTGCGGGGCAGAGGTTGATCGTATGTCCTGTTGGCTATCCGCACATATTCCGCCCCTGCCTGTAAATATGGCATAAACGGCAACTCCGATCGGTTTATTCCAAAGAGCAACCCGTATTCCGTCGGCTCGTTATCTTCAAGAGTCTTTTTTTCGATTTGAAAATCATCGATCAAAATCTGTCCGTAGATTTCTGTCGCCGAAAATGGCAACCAACGGAAGTCGGCTTCTATTAATGTATTATCGTCTATTCCTTGATTGAGTTGAGAGCCATGTAGAAAGAACAACGGGAAGAAATAATATACTTCCGGATTTCGCCCCTCTCCGCCATAGATGACAACTTCCGAAATTCCGATAGTTAGTTTATATTTCGGTTCCCAAGTTAATCTATGCCCTGAAAGATAGCGCTCCTGATACGAGCCATCGACATTTTGATATGGATCGAGGATAAAAGTGAAAGCAGATAGTTTCAGGTTTCCCCTAAAATTATAATTGAAGCTAAACCCATCATAGGGCATCGATTTTCCGCTTAATATCAGGCTTCCGGTTAGATTGGGACCCCATTCCAACTTTCGTCTCCCTAAATAAACCGCTATTTTATTTTGTCTATATGAGCTATAAACCAAATCGCCATAACCGATAACCCCACCCCAAACCTTACCGCCGTACTTCTCGCCCGCTATCGATTTGCTCCCGATTGTATATCTGCTTTCAAGATAAAAATTCCCTATCGTATAGTCGATGTCGGGGTGGAATCTAAATCTTGTCGGAATCTTGCCGAAGCCCGAAAATGTTATCCCGCTATCGAACCGCAGATGAAAACCTTTCGGCCGAGCATCTAATCCCAAACGCCTCTTTATGTAATTATATTCCCACAAAGCCGAATATGGCAGGCTGTCGGGATTGATTTTTAATAGGTCATTCCTAACATCTTTGAAGTCAAAAGGACGATCGTAATAATCGACACCGCCGAAAAACCCATAATTTTGAAGATGCTCTATCGCTTGATAAATGCCGTCATAGGCGATCTCGTTAAGGGGGATGTCCCCCCTTAGGTTCAAGCTGTATGCGTAGGAATTATGGGATGCGAGGCAGGGTATAATTAAGCCCGATAAAAGTAAGGATATTATCAACATTGAGGGATTAATCGCTGATTTTATATGCATAAAAATCCTTTATAGGAGGACCTCGGGAATTATTTCGCTTAAAGGGGGGAGCTTATTTTCTTCCCCGCTTAAATTGAAACAGGATTTGTGGTAGGAACGAAGTAGTTCGTCGAATGCCCTATTGAGTTTTTCAATCTCCATCGTTAACGGGCTTTGGACAATTCCGCAGTTTCCGGATTTATCGATATAAAGCCCTGCGAGGAATTGGTATTCTCGGATAAGGCTATCCCTTGCCTTTTTGAATTCTCTGGAGGCTATATACCCGCTCAAATATTCCCTGATAACAGCGCTTAATTTATTCAATGTTTTGAGATAATAATCTTCCGTTGTTTCGATTTTGGAATTCGATGGCAATTCTGATAGTCCGGGATTTTCGTCTCTGTCCGATAAGTGGCAGATTAATTTTTCCAAACCGCCGTCGAGTGTGGAAATATCGACAGTCTTTTCGGCGATTGAAATTAAAGCGAACTGGTCATCCATCAGGAGCTTGACAACCGATTCCGACAATTCGGCGGTAAGCATCATTTGTATTTCATTTTTATCCGCCATCGCTTTAAGTCTTTTCCCTAATTCTTTCATTTCCGCATCGTCAAAACCGGAGCTTAAAACCTTGGTTTCTGTCCTATTAAGGAGGATAACTCCCCGTACCCCGCTAATTGCTTTTATCTGCTGTAAATCGTCCTGCATATTTTCAATACCCGAGACTATTTTTATTTTGCTGTTTCATCAGAAATCTTATAAACAAGAATTATACCACTGAACTCAAATAGATTGTAATCATCGTTAGGGGATTTAAGGGTCGCTCTCGTCAATTCTCCGCAACGGAAATCCGCCGATAAAAATCTCAGTAGCTTTATTATCTTTTGGAGATCGGTTATTTTCAGAGCGCTCGCATTTTCGTCGATATCCGATGCATCCGATTGATAAATCAGATCCCCATCTTTGGAGAAAGCAAATATCGGTTTGATATTCAGCATTTTTTCAGCTTTATAAAGGATACGGTTTAGCCCGTTTTCGGGGCTTGGAGTCGAGTCACCACAAAACTTATTGTTTTTTTTGTTTCCCGAATCCAATCTCTTTTGGATAAGCCCAATTGTCTCCCGATGTTGCTTGTTTAATAATTTTTCAGCTTCTATATATGCTTGGATGGAACCATATGGTTTGTCCCAATGGATGCTTTCTTTGTTAAGCACTTCTCCGTTAAGCATTACTGAAGTAACTATCTGAGGGGTGGGGTAGGTCAGAAACTCAGTTTGAATATGTATAATTCCCTGAGGTGTTTCAATGTATGATAATTTCCCACCGGGCGGGGATGAGATGGAACTACTTTTAGATTTCATTTATATATATAAAGTTGTTTTAGAATTGGACATATTATTATTTAATTTATCGGAAATAATCGTTTTTTGCTTAATCTATTTTGGTCGATGGACGAAGGATAAGTTTAAGTGGTTGTGTATAAAAGTATTGCTGAAAATTATCCCTGAGGGTTATCTTAAAAAATCTATGTGGCTTAAAAAGTGTATGCTCAAGATTGAATATGGTTTATTTGAAACAAGACGAAATTGAGAAAATCGAGAGAAAATACGGAATTCCCGAGCATCGGGAGACCACTTTTACTATGCCCGATTATGAATTTTCGATGGTTAAAGCTTCCCAAAGGTATGGCAGGTCCCACGATATCACTCTTTTTATAAAGAAAGGGGATTATTTTATCTTTAATGCCAAGCATTGGTATCCCAAAGGAATGTCCAGAGCGCCATCGGGGGGAGTAAAACCCGGGGAGGGTATCGAAGATGGTTGTTTGCGTGAAGCATGGGAGGAAACCGGATGTGAGATTAGGCTGTTGAAGTATATCCTGAGAATCAAATGCCGTTTTATTTGGGAGGATGAATATATCGATTGGACCTCCCATATTTTTTTAGCTGAGTATTTGCAGGGGGATTTAAAACCTGTTGACACAAGGGAAATAAGAGAGGTTTTTTTGATTCATCCTTCCGAGATACCGAAGATAAGGGAGATAATGGATACGGTCGATTCGGGGGGGATACATTATCGGGCTTATTTGACTGATGAGGTAATGAAGTTGTTGGGTTATTATAATATAAATAAAATTGACAAATAGGAGGTCCTGTGAAATCGCTTATCGCTTGGCGTGAGAAACTTGAAAGGGTCAAAGAACATAAGATAGTGGATATCCCTCAAAAATGGCAAAAGCGCTATGGGGAAGGGAAGATGTTAATCCCCAAACCGCTCGATGTGGATGCTTTGATCCGCAAAGTCAGAGCGGGGAAATTGATAACCGTAAAACAAATAAGAGAGCATTTGGCGAAACGGTTTAAGGTGAATACTACCTGTCCGTTGACGACAGGGATATTTATTCGGATAGCGGCCGAAACAGCCGAAGAAGACCGAAAAAAAGGGCGCAAACGGATTACCCCTTATTGGAGGGTATTAAAAAGCGATGGATCTCTGAATGAGAAATATCCGGGTGGCATTTCGGGGCAGAAAGCAAAACTCGAGAAAGAGGGACAAACGATATTCCGGGCAAGGGGAAAAAGGCTCCGAAGGTTAAGGATTTCGAAAAGAAATTGATGAGATTTTAAGGGAAATATTTTTATTTATATTTACTTGCTAAAAGGAAAAATAATTTATTAATTCGCTTTTGGGAAAAGGAGTCGGTTTTTGGGTGGTAAAGATTGCTAACATCATTAATCATTTTAATTTCGGAGGTTGAGATGTCCTTGAGCTTAAGCCAAATCGAAGAGTTTTTGGGGGACGAAGCGGAATCGTTATTGACGCATAAATGCGAAAAAATACCAAAGGAGAGTTTACATCTTCCCGGCCCAGATTTTGTAGATCGTGTCGTCTTTTATTCCGACAGGCCCAATGGAGTGCTAAATAACTTCCAACGCATATTTAATCATGGCAGATTGGCGGGAACAGGTTATGTCTCGTTTTTACCTGTCGATCAGGGGGTCGAGCATTCGGCGGGGGCTAGTTTTGCTCCAAATCCCGAATATTTCGATTCTGAGAAGATAGTGGAATTGGCGATGGAAGGTGGCTGTAATGGAGTTGCCAGTACGCTTGGGACCCTTGGGTCGATTTCCCGCAAATACGCTCATAAAATACCGATGATTTTAAAATTCAACCATAATGAGCTTCTAACCGCCCCCAATATTTTCAATCAAACGCTTTTCGCTACGATTGAGCAAGCTTGGGATATGGGATGCGCCGGCGTTGGTGCAACTGTATATTATGGTTCGGAGCATTCAAGGAGGCAGATCCTTGAGGTTTCCGAGGCTTTTCAGGCGGCGCACGAGTTGGGGATGGTTACGGTACTTTGGACATATTTGCGTAATCCCCTTTTCAAGATTGATGGAGCGGATTATCACACCAGCGCGGACCTTACGGGCCAAGCGAACTACTTGGGTGCTACAATCGAAGCCGATATTGTTAAGCAAAAGCAAGCAGAGCTCAACTACGGCTATCGCAAAATGAATGAAAAGGAAAAGTTCGGGAAATACAGCGATAAGATGTATGATGATCTGGCTACTGATAATCCTATCGATTTGGTTCGCTATCAGGTTGTCAATTGCTATAGTGGCAGAGTTGGTTTGATTAATTCCGGCGGTGCATCGGGCAAAAACGACCTTGCGCAAGCTGTTAGGACAGCTGTAATCAATAAGCGAGCCGGCGGTATGGGTTTGATAAGCGGACGGAAAGCGTTCCAGAAGCCTATGAAGGA
>JALSTH010000091.1 GCA_026983835.1 Candidatus Zixiibacteriota bacterium
TTTTTACGAATTAGAAAAACTTTTCACAGGGGGAAAACGGTGGTGGTCGGGGTAGAGGGGAATTACCTGCGTAGGTGTATTTACATAAGCCCCCCCTCAATGAGTTAGGATGATAACGCTTTGGCGATGTATAATTTCCAGCCATTAATTCCTCCTTCGCCACAAAAAACCATAGCATAAAAACAAAGCCTTTTCAAGCGGAAAAATTAAAATTATCACCCTAAAATTATTATATCTCTACATTAAGGATAATTGTTAACAGTTGCTGGGGGGATTATGATATGCTATTTGTCTTTGCGGTCGGTAAGGCTACCCGCTAATGCGGAATTTGCCGCTATTACCGAATTTGTTAAATAAACGGCATAAGGGTAATCCTTCGGAAATATCGGCAAAGCAGATGGATCCGTAACTAAAACATTACCTAGCTCAGATAATGGACCAGGAAATCCAAGATCAGTTAAAAAAGGAGACGGCGGAAGAATCGAAAACCCAGCACCCAATAATTTCCTTGCCATCCCCTTATCCTCCATCATTAAAAGGATATCATTCGTCGCCGGCCTAATATAAGCCTCTAACATCGGCGAGATTTTCCTTCTGCCAATAATTGAAACCATCTCCGCTATGTCAGAAAATAATCCCCCGGAATAATATCCCGCTATTACGGTATCAATCCTTTTCCCCTTCAGATTTTTCAAAGGCAATACCGTTATTTCACCATCCTTTAACAAACCCACGAGAGGGTTAATTTCCAATACAGTCTGCCGTATGCTAAAATCATAATTATACCCCGGATCAGACTTTATCGGTCTAAACTTCATCAAAGCCTTTTTACGCAAATCACGCTCGATTTTCCTATCACAATAAATCGCAGTGGCATAACATTCCAAAAAACGAGACAAATAACAAAGAGAAAATCTATTGTCTAAATTCATCCTCTCAATCGTATCCCCAGAATATTCAATTGCTCTACCAGCGAAATTACCGCTTTCCGTCCTAAATTTAAGATGAAGCATAATATCGAGAGGCTTGACATTCGCTTTGGGGGTATCGAGAATTGTTATTTTGGATATGCTAAATTCTGGGATTTCCAACATACCCATCGAAAGCGTTTCAGCTATAATAGAATTATCGGCAAAAGCTCCAAATGCCCCAACCGCCCCAACACCCAAAACCGCAGGATCATTGCTAACTACCAACTCACCCGGCAAAATATTCCCCCGTCCCATAGCGCTGAAAATATGCCCGCCGATATTCGGAGAAGAGATGTTCCCATACTCTCGCAATATCTTTAATCCCTCCCTATAACCATTTCGGGAAAATGGACCTCGCATCGAAATGTAAACATTGCCCGGTTTTTTTATGTTTATCACTCCGTCCGATTTCAGGAGTTCATCAATTAAAATATTACCATTACTGATAAATATCCTATCAGGTCTAACTCGGCGATTATGCCCCCCAACTTCCCCTTCAATAACTCTCTTCCGCTCGATAATCTTATGGAGGAAGGTTTTTCTCGATCGTCTTCCGATTGTCCCGGAAAGCCCCGGAATAGGCAATTGCAATTGAGCTAATTTAAGGCGTTGCGGTTTTTCGGTAATCCCATATTTCTTACGCCAATATCTATATCCATTAGCGCTTATTCCCAAAATTTCACCGGCAGCCCGATCATCGCCATATTGTCCCCATAACTCCTTAATCTGCTTTTCGTCATATTTGGGGGAGGTATAAGCAGCGATACCTTTTTTCCGCCGCCAATAAGCAATTAGATACTCCGGCACCCCTCCCAAAGCTTCGCCGATTTTTCTATCGGTCCTGTATCTGCGCTGGAGTTCTAAAAGTTCTTTTTTGGTTGGAGTCTTCATTCGGACTTAAGGATTATGATTTTTTCATATAGCGGTCGAATTCCGGCTTCAAAGCATTACGAATAATATTTATATCAACTGATTGTAATTTGGTCTCCCCGATTACGGGCAGGAAATTAGTATCACCCGTAAAGCGCGGCACAATATGGTAATGCAAATGATACTCGATGCCGGCACCCGCAACCGCTCCTAAATTCATTCCCAAATTTATCCCATGTGGTTTGAATTTCTTTTTTAATATTCTAACCGAAAGCACCATTAGTTTAATCATTTCGGAATGCTCCTCAGGGGTTAGGTTTTCGATATTCTTTAAGTGTCGATAAGGAACAACCATCAGATGACCGGGATTGTAGGGGTATAAGTTTATAATTACAAACGAATAATCACCATAATACAAAATAAGATCCTTTTGCCGTTTTTTTTCACGCCCCCTTTTACAAAAGATACAATAATCCTCTTTTTCGCCTAAAACGAAATCGCTTCGCCACGAAGCCCATAAATTTTCCATTGTAGTCCCTCGCATTTCAATCGTTTTATATAATAACCAATTGGCTAACAATCCGCAAATACAATTCTATCGGACACTTCCCTGTTTATAAAACCTTCCGCTAATATATTGAGGCTTATGCTATTATAATCATTCATAATTGCTCCCAATAATACTACTACAGATTAAATTGTATTCTTGACTTTTCAAGATGATTTGGTATATTTATGACGGTAATCAAATTTATTTTCTTTCGATGATAATGAAATCAGAATTTGAAAAATATCTTAATTTATAATTATCAATTTTGGAGGATGGAATGTTCAAATACTTTCGAGTCGTTGCATTAGTGGGGCTAATTATTCTCTTTTCTTCTTTTGCAGTCGCTGCAACTGTAAACAGTGTAAAAATCGGATCAACCGATAAGCAACTAAATGTCACCACTCTCAGCGCAAATTATGAACACGCGGATATCGAAGTAGATATCGGCGGATTCGATTGGACTGTAATTAATCAAAATGGAAATCAATATGCGCTGATATCATTACAGGAATCCGGTTTCACCACGGAAGTCGGTAAACCTAAGCTTCCTGTGATTCGGAAATTGGTGGAGATACCCTTTGGGGCGGAAGTTTCAATAAATATAAAAACTATCAAATGGGATGTTTATCCGCTTTCCAAATTCGGCATCGATTACCAGATTTATCCCGCTCAAGAACCCATCAGAAAAGATAATGCGAACAGGGCCCCAAGCAATTTTATAGTAAATAACAATTCCTACCAAACGGATGGCTTTTATAAGGGTAATCCCGTTCGTTTAGTTGAAACGGGGATAATACGCGGTTATCGTTTCGCTACAATCGATATTTTCCCGATCGCTTATAATCCTTACCGGGCTGAGGTAAGGGTTATTTCCAAAATGGAGATTGAGCTTACCTTCAAAGGCTCGGATCGTGCCGAAACTATTAGCATGCGAAATCGCTTTTATTCTCCGGATTTTGAGAAAATCGCCAAAGATAATTTCATAAACCATCTTAATTTCACTTATGATTATCCTACCCCCCCGATCGGGATGATAGTTATAGTGGCAAATTATCTCTGGGGCGATCCAAATGTTGATGCTTATATTACTTGGAAAATGCAAAAGGGATTTTATGTGGATGTTCAAAGGGCCGGTGATTTGGGCGGCACTACTACGGGCATAAAATCATATATCCAAAATCAATACAATTATGGCGATATACCCCCAACATATATCGTTCTAATCGGTGATACCGATGGGATACCGGCGTGGAATGGTTCCGCCGGCTCACATAAGACCGACATAAAATATGTTCAATTGGCTGGCGGAGATTATTTCCCCGATGCTGAAATCGGACGGTTATCCGCTCGAAACTCCTCACAATTATCGGTTATTGTGGAGAAAGCAGTTGGGTATGAACAAGTCTGGCCCCTCAATGGAACATCATGGTTGAACAAAGCCTGTTTTATAGCCTCTGATGATCCGACATATTGGTCTTTGGCGGAAGCTACGCACCGTTATGTAATCCAAACCCATATGGCTCCCAACGGGATAGTGTCCGACTCAATATGGGGGCATTCGGGCGGTAATACGGCTCAAATAAAAAGTGCTTTGAACAACGGCAGGATAATCTGCAATTACTCCGGACATGGGAGCGATAACTCCTGGGCCGGCCCCTCATTCACAAAGTCGGATATCAGTTCCCTAACGAATGATGGGATGTATCCGTTAGTGATTTCCAACGCTTGCGTAACGGGAAAGTATAATAACACGGAATGCTTTATGGAAGCGTGGGTGCGGGCTCCTCAAAAGGGCGCTTATGCTGCCATAGGTGCTTCGGATTACACATATTGGGATGAGGATGACTGGTGGGAAAGAGCAGCTTATGACGCTTATTTCTGGTACGGTTATTATACTATTTACGGGATGGATATGATGGGTGATATGGCGGTTTACGATCACGGCTCGAATTTAGCTCAATACTATTTTGAAGCCTATAACCTTATGGGCGATCCATCCACTATGCCATGGTTTGGAACCCCAAGGGAGATTGTAGTATCTCACGATTCCGAAATTAACATTGGACAAACCACCTTTTCCGTTCATTGCGCCGAATCTGGAATGCCGGTTGAAGATGTATTGGTCGGGCTTTATATGAACGGAGTTTTGTACGGAGCGAATTATACAAATTCAAGCGGCGATGCGATAGTAACCCTAAATCCGCCTCCATCGAGTCCGGGGACAATGTATATCACTTGCACAAGCAGAAGATATTTACCGGTGCAGGATACGGTTCCCGTGGGCGGAGGAAGCGAATTGTCTCTGACGATTGATCCCGATTCCACCACCTTGCATCGCGGGGGTATGTTAAGCTACTTTGTTCAATTGGACAATAACGGCGCCAATCCGGTTTCGGTCGATTGTTGGACAATGATGCGTCTCCCTTCGGGCGAGATGTACGGGCCTATGTTGGGACCTATTTATGATGTGAATATCAACGCCGGCGGAAATGTTTCCGGACATTTCAGCCACAGCATTCCTTCTTCGGCTCCTTACGGCAATTACACATATTTCGCTTATTCCGGGAATTATCCCAATGATATACAGGCGGCGGACAGCTTCGGATTCAGTATCGAAAGCGGTATTCCCCAAAGCCAATCCGTTGATAAAACCGATTGGGTTTTGATTTCACATTCGGGCGGATTTGACAGATATATGGGCGAAACCGATAACACCCCCAAAGACTTCATCCTTGCGCAGAATTATCCGAATCCATTCAATCCCGCAACCACTTTCAAATTCGGTTTGGATAAGGATGCTTATGTGAATTTGGCGATTTACAACCTGCGCGGCGAATTGGTCAAAACTATCGCCGATGGCAATTACAGCGCCGGGGTTTATGAGGTTTCTTGGAACGGGACCGACACGAACGGTGAAAAGGTCTCAAGCGGCATTTATTTTTATCGTCTGTCCGATGGAACTCGGACGGTAACGAAAAAATTGAGCCTTTTGAAATAATAAAGGGTTCGGAAAAAGGATAATCGGGATGGAGGGGATGCTATTATGTATCCCCTTAATCCCTTAACAATAAAAGTTTTCTTCTGTTTATTCTTCTGAAGCGAAAATTAATTAACAAATTCTTGGAGGAATTATGATTAAACGCTTAATACTTTTCTCTGCGGTGTGCGCAGTCTTGCTTGCATCCACATCCTTTGCACAACCGCAACAACACTATTTCAAATTCACTTATCAATCGAAAGCTCAGATCGAGACATTATCGAAAGCAATCTCGATTGACAATGTCCAAGGCGATACGGTTTATGCTTACGCTACCGATCCGCAATTCAATCAATTCGTAAAAATGGGTTATGATTATCAAGTGCTGCCGAACCCCGGGACGATGATAATCCCCAAGATGGCTCACAACATCCAAGAGATGCGGGATTGGGACGCTTACCCGACTTACGACGAGTATGTCAATATGATGTATCAATTCGCAGCCGATTATCCCTCCATCTGTACGGTCACCAGTATAGGTAATACGGTTGAAGGGAGAGAATTGTTGGTAGCGAAGATTTCAAAGAATGTCAATATCGAAGAGGAGGAACCGGAAGTTTTCTATACCAGCACGATGCACGGCGATGAAACTACCGGTTATGTATTGATGTTGAGACTCATCGATTCCTTGTTGACAAGTTATGGGACCGATCCGAGAATCACCAACCTTATAGATAATATGGAGATTTATATCAATCCATTGGCAAACCCCGATGGAACCTATCACGGCGGGAACAACACTGTTTACGGGGCTATAAGATATAATGCCAATTGGGTTGACCCCAACAGGAATTTCCCCGATCCCGATGAGGGACCCCATCCGGACGGGAATCCCTGGCAGCCGGAAACAATTGCTATGATGAATTTTGCCGATGCCCATAGTTTAATTACCTCCGCCAATTTCCACGGCGGCGCGGAGGTCGTCAACTACCCTTGGGACACTTGGTCAAGGAGACACGCTGACGACACTTGGTTCATAGCGATTTCGCGTGAATACGCCGACACCGCGCATGCCTATAGTCCTTCCGGGTATATGACCGATTTGAATAACGGCATAACCAACGGTTGGGATTGGTACACCATCGCCGGCGGCAGGCAGGACTATATGAATTATTATCAGGGGTGCCGCGAAGTAACCATAGAGCTATCCCATACAAAGCTGCCAAATCCGAGCCAACTCCCCGATTTCTGGGATTATAATAAACGGTCGTTCCTGAATTACATCGAAAACGCTTTTTATGGCATTCACGGCGTCGTAACTGATGCGGAAACGGGATTGCCGATCGATGCGTCCATATATGTTTTGGATCATGATGTGGATAACTCGCAGGTCTATACCGACCCCGATATCGGTGATTATTACCGTATGATAGCGCCCGGAAATTGGGATTTAAAATTCACCGCCGACGGATATACACCTGTTACGGTGGAAAATGTCAATGTAAGTTCCTACGATGATATAGTTGCTCTAAACGCTCAACTCGAACCATTCTCTGGGCAATATGTAACTATTTTTCAGGATGATTTTTCCAGCGATCTGGGATGGGATGGACTCGGAGGTCCAGCCGAGTGGACTATCGGAGCGGCAACCGGCGGAAGCGGTGATGATGGTTACGGAGGTCCCGATCCTTCCGAAGATCACAGTCCCTCCTCCGATAACGGCGTTTTAGGAAATGATTTGACTTCCGGAAGCGGGGGGGATTACAACCCGAATATCGGGACTACTTATTGGGTAACTTCTCCCGTTATTGATTGCTCGGATTACTTCGGCATCAGCTTGACATTCTACCGCTGGTTGGGTGTGGAGCAAAGCAGTTATGATCACGCCTATTTGGAGGCTTACGATGGTTCCTCCTGGGTAACTTTATTCTCAAACGGATCCACAATCGATGAATCCTCTTGGAATGAAATATCCTATGATGTCCAATCGATAGCGGATGGTAATCCAAGCTTCCGGATTAGATTCGGATTGGGTCCAACCGATGGGTCTTGGCAATATTGCGGCTGGAATATCGACGATTTGGAAATAAACGGCTATACTTCCTCGCAAGAGCCAAATGTTTCCATCGATATGATACCTGACAATCCGCCGGTTGAAGTTCCTCAGGGAGGATCCTTTACATTTACCGGTATCTTAACCAACAACACCGCTCAAAGCCAAACGACGGATGTATGGATTATGCTTGATGTTCCCGGATATGGAATGTATGGGCCTTTGAATCAATACAACAATGTTTCCCTGTCCCCCAATCAAACCATAACCGTACCCGGAGTTACGCAGGATATTCCGACTTATGCTCCATTAGGGACTTATGACTACATTTCCTATTGCGGGGATTATCCCAACTCTCCGGAGGATTCCGCCTCATTTGAATTCACGGTTATTTCCGGCTCGGATTCGGGGGCGGATGCTTGGACATTAAACGGTTGGTTCGACGAGGATAACACTTCCCTGCCGATGACAACCGCCTTGTCGGGCAACTATCCCAATCCGTTCAATCCGACAACGACCATAGCATATAATCTTGCTGAAGCATCGGATGTGGAGTTGAATGTTTATAATCTACTCGGTGAGAAAGTGGCTACGCTTGTCAAAGGACATCAGGACGCCGGACATAAGAGTTTAGTCTGGAACGCCTCCAACTATTCTTCCGGTGTTTATTTTTGTAAGCTAACAGCAAACGGTAAAACCTTCAGCAAACGGATGATGTTGATTAAATAAATACTTTACCGCTCAGTGGATCCGATAATAAAGGGAAGCCTACGGGCTTCCCTTTTTATTCATTTGGCGAGTTAATCAAACGCCCCATTTCCCAACTATAAGACCGATAATCAAGCCACCCAAAGCGCCTATTATAATAATCGGGGCATAAGCTTTGGAAATGATGGCATCCGGTAAACTGATTAAAAGTCCGATAATCAAGCCGCTGAACCAATAGGACAACGGAAGGGATATTGCACCGATTATAAATCCTATGGCAAAGCGATTGATAAGGGTGGCTATCATCGCCGCCTTCTTATTGGGAATATCGAGAGGAATCATAATCAGTACATCCAATATGGCAAATATCAACCCGGCAATTGAACCAAGCAGGATTTTATTCATAATATCACCCTATTAAAATTCCGGTATAAGTTCCGCATTGATGAGACCGCTTATTCATCAATTTATTGAGACCTATTCCTTCATCGGGATACGGATACCGTTCTTTTCAGCGAATTCAATCGCATCCTCATAACCGGCGTCAGCGTGGCGCGCTATCC
Source organism: Candidatus Zixiibacteriota bacterium (assembly GCA_026983835.1). Taxonomy (GTDB): domain Bacteria; phylum Zixibacteria; class MSB-5A5; order UM-FILTER-46-8; family UM-FILTER-46-8; genus JALSTH01. Next base: position 8,693 of record JALSTH010000091.1, read on the forward strand.
CTATGCCCGGGTCATTGGATAGGACCCTCTGCAACCTCTCCCTCATCATATCGGATCCATCAGCGACACAAACCTGCCCGGCGTGAATGGCCAAGCCCATTCCAACTCCACCACCATGATGTATCGATACCCAAGTCGCCCCCGAAGAGGCGTTGAGCAATCCATTTAGGAGAGGCCAATCGGCAACAGCATCAGAGCCATCTTTCATAGCCTCGGTTTCCCTATAAGGAGATGCCACCGAACCGGTATCGAGATGATCGCGCCCAATGACTATCGGCGCGGAAAGTTCACCGGATTTAACCATATCATTCAAGGCAACGCCGAATTTATCCCTCTCGCCGTACCCGAGCCAACAAATTCTCGATGGTAATCCCTGAAAATGGACCTTTTGTCGTGCCTTCTCGATCCACCTCGCCAATGCCTTATTCTCCGGGAAAAGCTCCAAAACCTTCTCATCGGTCTTATATATATCTTCGGGATCGCCGGAAAGCGCCACCCAGCGGAACGGACCTTTTCCCTCACAAAACAGCGGGCGGATATACGCCGGCACAAATCCCGGATAAGCGAAAGCTTCCTTAAATCCCGCCTTTTCCGCCTGTCCCCGAAGGTTATTTCCATAATCGAAAACAATCGAACCGCGCTTCTGAAACTCGACCATTGCTTGACAATGTTTCGCCATCGATTGGAATGACATCTCGATATATTTATCGGGATCATTTTTACGCAAATCAAGAGCTTCCCGATAGCTTACCCCTGCGGGGATATAGCCGTTCAGCTCATCGTGGGCGGAGGTTTGATCAGTCACGATATCGGGGATGATTCCTCGGTTGAGAATTTCGGGGAATACATCGGCGCAATTCCCAACCAAACCAATGGAAACGGATTTCTTTTCGGCTTTACATTTTTCAACGCGTTTTAGGGCTTCATCCAAATCGGTAACCATCTCATCGTTATAGCCGGTTTTGAGCCGTTTCTCTATTCTCTCAGGATTCACCTCAACAGTCAATATGACCGCATTATTCATCGTCCCGGCAAGCGGTTGAGCACCACCCATCCCCCCCATTCCGCCGGTCAAAATG
>JALSTH010000092.1 GCA_026983835.1 Candidatus Zixiibacteriota bacterium
TGATAATTTTGATATTCTTCATCGGAATATATCCGAAACCGATATTGAAAAAATCCGAAGCATCGGTGTCTTATTTGGTCGATACGGTCAACAAGAAATATCGTGTTCAAAAGGATTCACTTGACAATAATATAAAATCTGATATTGAAATTGTCAGGGCTGTAAACAAAAGCGATAGGGACTCGAATAATGAATAAAGCGATTATTTATACTAAAACAGGGTGTCCATATTGTGCGGCGGCTAAGGAGGATTTGGAGAAGCGCGGTATCCCTTATGAGGAAATAAATATTACCGAACACCCCGAAATGAGAAGCAAGGTTATAGAGACAACGGGCGGGAAAAATATCGTGCCGGTTATAATCGAGGGCGGGACTATCATAATAGGTTTTAGCGGAGGAGGGTGAGGATTTTAGCTTCGATGGTCATCGGAGAAACCCTGCATAGCGAAATGGTGAAAGCGTAATGATTCAAATACCGAATATCAACATTTCAATAATTTATCCGGAGATAATAATTTTTATTACGGCGGTTATTATCCTTCTCGTGGAAATATTTTCCAATGGTAAAAAGTGGTATGCTCAATCAATTATTGCTTTGATAGGCATCATTGTTTCCGGATATGCCGTCAGCAATCAATGGAATTCGTTTGCTTCGGGATTTTCCGAAGTATTGGTGGCGGATAACTTCGCTTTAATGTTTAAATTGATATTTTTGCTGGGGGCGTTGCTGACTGTATTCCTCTCCATCTGGTATTTTCGAAGGGAGGAGATTCAGCAAGGGGAATATTTCTTTTTAATTTTATCATCAGTAATTGGGATGATGATATTATCTTCCGCCAATGAATTAATAACCGCATTTTTAGGATTGGAGGTAATGTCCCTGCCTTTGTATGTCCTTGCGGGTTTTGATAAGAAAAAATTACTCTCCAATGAAGCGGCTTTGAAATATTTTATTATGGGGGCTTTTGCCAGCGGATTTCTGGTCTATGGGATTACATTCATTTACGGTGCAACCGGAACGACGAATTTCGATAAAATTTCTATGGTTATAAGCTCTCGTTCCTTTGGTATCGATCCCCTTCTCTTGCTGGGTTTTATATTAATATTAATTGGTTTCTCATTTAAAACCGCTTTCGTTCCCTTTCATTCCTGGGTCCCTGATGTTTATACCGGCGCGCCGACCCCCGTAACCGCATTCTTTTCCATAGGCCCTAAAGCGGCCGGTTTTGCGATATTATTCCGTTTGATTATTAAGGCTTTTGCGCCTATCGGAGGCAGTATTATCCCGATATTGTGGATCTTAGCCGTGTTGACGATGACAGTCGGAAATTTAATAGCCCTAACCCAGCGGAATATCAAACGGATGCTTGCTTATTCGTCCATCGCTCACGCCGGTTATTTACTAATCTCGCTCGTTGTCGGAAACGGCAGGGGGGCATCGGCGGCGTTGTTTTATTTAATTGCCTATACGGTTATGACTGTTGGGGCTTTCGGGATAGTAATCCTATTGGGCGAAAAAGGGGAAAAGGACCTAAGCATAAATGGTTATTCCGGTTTGGCGTACCGATATCCGGCGGCTGCGGTGGTAATGAGTTTGTTTATGTTCTCATTGGCGGGGATACCACCCACAGCTGGATTTATCGGGAAATTTTACATTTTTTCAAGTGCGATATCGAAAGGATTTATCTGGCTCGCCGTTATAGGAATTGTTAATAGCGTAATTTCCGTTTATTACTATTTGAGGGTTGTTGTAGTGATGTTTATGAAACCCGAAATACAAGCCGGTCGGGTGGTCTGTTTTCCCGTATCATTAATGGTAGCTATAATTTTGGCGGCGATAGGTGTTCTTCAGATAGGAATGTTTCCTCAGGGATGGTTCGAGGCTGTTAGATATTCCTTAATTGGGTTGTTTTAATCTGGATTGTGTCCGAATTATTCAAGTATTTATGGTTTGACAAATGATAAATAATTTCTATATTCTTAAAATAGGAATAATGATAGCTCTTATTGAAGCAGAGGTTAGTTTATGAAATCCGCTATTGAGTCGTTGAATCGCAAAATAAGGGAAAGCGGCTATCGTATGACGAAACAGAGGGCAGTGGTTTTGGAGGAGCTTTCCAAAACCAATGATCACCCCCGAGCAGACGAGATTTATCAGAGGGTTCGCCGTCGGCTTCCAAATATAAGTTTTGGCACGGTCTATCGTAACCTTAAAACATTAAAAGAACTTGGGCTGGTTCGGGAACTTAATTATGGGAAAAAGTTCAGCCGATTTGAAGTAAACATCGGGAAGCATCATCATTTTATATGTCTGGGTTGCGGGAGAGTTTATGATTTGGATATAGTGCCGTCGAGAAAATTATGTGAGGAAGCGGCTCAGAAAACAGGTTTCGAGGTGGCTGATTGTCGTGTGGAATTCTATGGCTATTGTGATGCTAAGGAAAAACGGAATCTATCTGACACCGAAATTGATGAATAATAATATTATTCATATCTTCTACGAAATAAAGCGCTGTTTTTCTCATTAAATAGAAACTATCGATTACCGAAAAGCCAATTTTAATTAAGGGGAGCCGATTATTCTATTGATAAGTTTTATTCAATAGATTATTATATAAAAATATATAATAAAGTTATGTCAGGAGAGGTTATGGCTAAAACAAAACTATTGATATCGAGGAAATTATATCCCGAATTCGAGGGTGATTCTCTTATTATTGCTTTGCCTTCAGGGGTTAAAACAACCCCCAAAGAATTAAAATCACTTGATGATAAGATAGATAATATATTATCTCAAGTCTTGAAATCGGAAGAATTCGGCGGGAAGGCTTCTGAAACATTTATAATCAATTTATTCGGGAAATATGGCCTGAGAAAAATTATACTGGTTGGTTTGGGGGACACCAAAGAATTGAATGCGGAGCAGATTAGAAAATCAACTGCGGCGGGGATTAGGGTTGCTGAAAAAACCGGCGGGGAAGTAGGCGTATTATATTCACAATTGCCTGACAGCCTTACCTTTGAAATCTTGATTAAAGTCGGGGTTGAAGGCGCTCTGTTATCATTATACAGGTTCGACAAATATAAATCACCTAATAATGATAATCATAAAACAATCTCCTCGATTGCCTTTATTGTTCCTGAAGAAGTGAATGTTATCGCCTTGAACAGGATTCTTAAGACGGCTGAGACAATCGCCTATATGGTTTGGTTCGGACGGGAAATAACCAATCTTCCGGGAAATGAATTTAGTCCTTCTTCATTTGCCCTTCAAGCTCGAAAATTGGCAAAAAAGCCAAAAGTAAAAATTGATGTCTTGGAAAAGGATAGACTAAAAAAATTGGGAATGAATGCCATTCTTGCCGTTGGACAGGGTTCGGAACATTCCCCGATGATGATAGTGATGGAATATGGCGGCGGCAAAAAAGGCGGGAAACCGGTTGTTCTGGTAGGGAAAGGCGTAACCTTCGATAGCGGTGGAATATCGATTAAGCCTCCTTCGAATATGGATGAGATGAAACAGGATATGGCCGGTGGTGCAGCCGTCCTATCGGCTTTTAAGGCGGCGGTTGAGCTTAAAATTCCGATTAATTTGGTGGGTATTATCCCCACTGTTGAGAATATGCCTTCGGGAGGATCATACCGTCCGGGAGATATAATTAAGACTCATAGCGGGATAACCGTTGAAGTTCTGAATACAGATGCCGAAGGGCGGTTGATTTTAGCTGATGGTTTATCCTACGCAAAGAAATTTAAGCCCGAAGCGATATTCGATATAGCTACTTTAACCGGAGCTGCGAAGATCGCTTTGGGAACGGTTGGATGTGCGATTTTGAGTTATGATGACGAGCTTATCGAAAAACTACAAAAAGCATCTGAAGACACCGGGGAGAAGGTGTGGAGGCTTCCCCTATGGAAAGAATTCGATAAACAGATAGAATCGAGTGTGGCTGACATTAAAAATACAGGGGGAAGGGCGGGTGGAACAATTACCGCCGCAAAATTTTTGGGGAAATTCGCCGAGGGATATCCCTGGGCGCATATCGATATTGCAAATGTCGATTATGCGGAATCCGACGGCGAATTATGGCGGAAGGGTGCTACCGGATTCGGTATAAGATTGTTGATTAGCCTTATAAGAAATTGGAACAGCTGATATTTTAATTGAAATTTAGAGAAAAACTTGTTCCAGCGATATTTCTTGAGCGTATAAGTCGTTTCACAGTCCTTGTGGATTTGGATGGGAAGAGGGAACTTGCGCATTTACACGATCCCGGAAGGTTAGATACGGTGCTTGAACCAAGACTTGAGGTATTTTTAAGAAATGCTTTAAGGAACAAGCGTAAGACACAGTATGATATAGTGTTAGCGAGGCGTTCAGGTGTATATGTGTTAATCCATACAGGTTTTGCAAACCCTGTTTTTGCCGAGGGAGTGAAGGGTGGGGTTTTTGAGGAATTAAGTGATTATGGAATCGAAAAAGCGGAAATTCGGTATGGAAAAAGCCGTATTGATTTCTTGCTCAGGAACGCTATCGGTGAACGGATGCTGGTTGAGGTGAAATCTGTTACGAAAGCTGTTGGTTCAACGGCGTTATTTCCTGATGCGCCGACATCAAGGGGGAGAAAACACCTGATTGAATTAATGGAATCAATAGGGGATGGATTTAGGGCGGGAGTTGTTTTCATTGTTTTCAGGCAGGGGATTGAGAGATTTGCTCCTGACGATGAAATCGATGCGAAGTTTTCAACATTGTTGAAGGAGGCGCAGAGCAGGGGAGTAAAAGTCATTGCCGTAGCTACGAAAATTGATTTAAATGAAGTTCGAATAATGAAAAGAATTCCTATCGAATTGGGTTGATTTGTCCTTTTTGAAAACTAAATCTTTGAAGATAAATTGTGGCGTAGTTGGCGTTTATGGTTTGCCGCATGCTGCGGAATATGCGTATTTGGGTTTGTACGCTCTTCAACATAGGGGAGCCGAATCGGCGGGAATTATAAGTAATGATGGTAAAGATTTTTATGCTTACAGAGGAATGGGGGAAGTCGCTTCGGTGTTTTCCGATTATGATAAATTAGCAAGCCTAAAAGGGTATTCTGCTATCGGGCATAATAGATACTCCACGACAGGTGCTTCCGACCCGGTAAATATTCAACCTCTTTTTACGAATTATTGGGGAGGAAGAATTGCGGTTGCGCATAATGGGAATATAACGAATTATAAAACTCTGCGGAAAAATTTGGAATCAAGTGGAGCCATATTCAGAACGGAATCCGATACCGAAGTAATCCCTCACTTGATTGCTAAAAGGCGGGAAAAGGATTTTATCGATAGGCTTATCGGTGCTTTGAAAAGGTTAAAGGGCGCTTATTCATTGGTTCTGATGACCGATGATTCGGTCGTTGCGGCAAGGGATCCATACGGTATAAGGCCCTTATGTTTGGGAAAATTGAAAGGCGGATATATAATTGTCTCCGAGTCTTGCGCCTTGGATATTATGAAAGCGAAATATATCCGCGAAATCCAACCCGGGGAAATATTGCTTATCGACAATAAAGGTCCTCGAACTGTGGGAAATATAGAGATAAAAAAGAGGGCTATGTGTATATTTGAGTATGTTTATTTTTCAAGGCCAGATTCGAAAGTATTCGGCGAGAATGTGGATAAAATCCGTAGGCGATTGGGGAGGCAATTGGCATGGGAGCAGCCTGCTGATGCGGATATCGTAATTTCTGTTCCGGATTCGTCCAATACGGCGGCTTTGGGATATTCGGAAGGTTCCGGGATTAAATTCGAAATAGGCTTAATCAGGAACCATTATATAGGAAGAACCTTTATTATACCAAATCAAAAATTGCGGGATGTTGATGTTTTGGTGAAATATAATCCGGTGCGGGGTGTAATACGGGGGAAAAAGGTTGTTGTTGTCGATGATTCGATAGTAAGAGGGACTACCTCTAAAAAAATAGTCGATATACTCCGCAAAGGCGGCGCAAAAGAGATTCATTATCGGGTAAGTTCACCTCCCCTTATATCGCCTTGTTTTTATGGGGTCGATATCCCGACTTTCGAAGAGCTGATTGCGTATAAACATTCTTTGACGGAAATTAAGGGAATAATTAATGTCGATTCTTTAGGTTATTTGTCGATAGAGGGAATGCTCTCGGTAAGCAAAAAGCCGAAGGATAATTTTTGTACCGCTTGTTTTACGAAGAAATATCCCGTGATGGGGGATAATATTCCGCGGAGTTGAAATAATTTAAAGGCCTATAAAAGAATTGAAACCTGCCGAATTATTTATCGTAATATATAATGAGCAATTGAAGATAAAGGAGTTATTTTGAGAAAATTTTTAATCCCGTTTATGTTGGTATTTTTGATGGTTTTACCTGCTGTTTCTTCCGCCAAAAAAACCGGAAAAATAGTAGATGATTCACTTTATGTGGATAACCTCTTAGGTATTCAGGTAACGGCGGCGCATGGTTGGAAGATTAAAGTATTTAGGGAAAAAAAGAAAAAAAGGAATATTCAACGGGCGGTGATAGTTAAGAAAAATTTCAAAATAAATTCTTTAGTCAGGGAATTGCATGGCGATTATACGATTCCAACCGTAACCATATTTGCCGATTCGACGAATATGACTATCGAGCAATATGGGGATATGATTTTAGATCAGCTCTATAAGGTAAATTCTGATAATGAAATCCTTTTGAATACTGAACTTCTATCGGAGACTGATTTTATTGATAGTATTACGGTGAAAGTAAATGGGTTGGATTCGAAGAGGATTCAATTCAAGCATCGATACAAAAGATTCTTGGATACGAGCGGCAGAGATGTAAATTGGGAGAGAAATGGGGGAGTTCAATTAATGCAGGATTTTAATATCATCGATTTGGCGATATTTAAAAAGGGCGATTGGGTAATTCTGTTGTATGCCGTTTGCGAGAGGGAATTTTATCAATTAAACAAGCGGGCGATAGAGTATATGCTCGGAAGCCTAAAGGTTGTGAATAATCCCTAATTACTTTCTAATATAATAACCTAAATTTCCCTTGCTTATATAAAATAATTTATTTATAATTATTAGTTTGAAAGTGGGTAATCCCGCTTTTTTATTAGTGATTATGCCCAAGTCCTTTAATTCGGGTATAATGTTGGAATTTGTCGGGCGGGTGTGTTTTATTTATGGTAAGCGTTTCATTTCGGGTGAAGGATGGAAGAAAAACGGCTGGAGATTTTGAAGATCATAAAACCGATTATAGAAGCTGGTGGTTATGAATTAGTCGATTTGACTTTGGGTTCGGGGAAAAAGCCAATTATTCGTATTTTCATTTATCGCCCCGAAGGAATTACAATAGATGATTGTGTTGTGGTCTCCAAGGCGGTACAATTTGAACTTGATTCTCTCGGACATCTTGGTAGATATTATAAATTAGAAGTTTCATCGCCCGGGCTCGATAGACCCTTGATGACGGAACGGGATTTCGCTAGGAATGTCGGCGAGGAGGTAAGATTGTTTTACAAAAACGAAAACGGTGATAATGAGGAGTTTGAGGGTAAAATCATAAGTTCAGATAAAAGAGGCGTTAAATTGGAATTTGAAGGAGAAGAAAAGTTTTTCCTTTGGGATTCTATCCTTAGAGGGAAATTAATTTATTAACTTTGATGGATTTGCCTGAGGAAGGTGGAGGAAATAATCCGTGAACTATGATATTTTGGAAGCTTTTGCGCAAATAGTAAGGGATAAGAATATAGACCCCGAGTATGTGGTAGAGACTATAGAGGCAGCCTTACAAACTGCTGCTAAAAGGAAGTTTGGCAATAGCGATAATATTTCGGTGGAGGTCGATACCGAGCAGGGGGAGATACATATCTATCAAACCAAAAGGGTCGTTGAGAAGGTAACCGATCCCGTTTTGGAAATATCGCTTGAAGAGGCCCGCGAAGATGATCCCGAGACGGAGTTAGGGGATGAGATAGAAGATATTGAAATCCCGTTTGAGGATTTCGGAAGGAATGCCATAGCGGCTGCTAAACAGATTATGATACAACGGGTGCGGGAAGCTGAGCGGGAGATGATATTTAACGAATATAAGGATAAAGTGGGTGAACTTGTAACCGGTTCGGTTCAGCAAGTTGATAGGAATAATGTATTGGTAAATCTTGGGAAAACCGAGGCATTGTTGCCGGCAAAAGAACAGATCTATCGCGAACGGTATCGTCAGGGAGATAGAATACGGGCTATAATAATTGATGTTCAACGGACGGGTAAGGGACCTCAAATAACCTTGTCGAGGGCAAGGCCAGAATTCCTTATGAAATTATTCGAATTAGAAGTTCCGGAGATTAGCGAGAGGGTAATTGAAATAAAAGCTATTGCCAGAGAACCGGGGGAGAGATCTAAAGTAGCCGTTATTTCGAATGATAATAGGATTGACCCCGTCGGGGCATGTGTCGGGGTGAAAGGTTCCCGTGTACAAAATATCGTGCGGGAATTAAACAATGAACGGATTGACATTGTGTTATGGAGTTCACAGCCGCAAATTTTCGTTAAAAAATCCCTTGCTCCCGCGAAGATAGTTAACATAGAAATGTTTCCGGGAGAGGAGAGGATGACGGTTGTGGTGGATGATGAGCGGTTATCGTTGGCGATAGGGAAAGCCGGACAAAATGCGCGTTTGGCGGCAAAGCTTACCGGCTGGAAAATAAATATCCTTTCAGAATCGGAATATCGGGCGATAAAAGAAGCTGAAGAAATGGAAAAAATCGATTTGGATAAAATCGAAGGACTAACTCCGAAAATGCAGCTGAACCTTTCCAGCGCCGGATTCGATACCGCCCAAGAGATAGTTGATGCTCCTATCGAGAAATTGCTTGAGGTCGAAGGTATTGGACGGAAGAAAGCGGAGTTGTTGCTGGAAAAAGCCCAAAAGGCTATTGAGATTAGAAAAATGGAAATGGAATCGGCGGAGGAACCGATAGTATCGGAGGAGGAAACAATAATGGAGAGTGAAGAATCCGAAGATGATATGAAGGAGTCCGCTGATGATGCTGTAATAGAAAGCAATGATAAGACCCCGGATGATGAGGAAGACCCCGAATCGAAAAATCAAGGAAATGAAATAAGTCGGGATGTTTAAGGGATAAACTTCCCTAATCCCGCAGGAGGTGGTTATATATGACATCAATAAGGATATATGCGGCTGCAAGGGATAGAAAATTATCCAGCGAAGCTCTATTAAAAATTCTGCGGGAATTGGGATTTACACCGAAAAGCCATATGAGCGTTTTCACTCCCGAAATGGAAGTTGCAGTCGATAAAAAGATAGAGGAAGAAAGACAGGCAATCAAGAAGGAGATAGAGCATAAGGAAAAAATAGCAGCTGAGGTAGCGAAAAAAAGACTTGAAGGGGAAAAGCATTCCTCTCAACCCCTGAGCAGGCGCCAGCTAAATAAGTTGATTAAAGGCGGACTACATAAGCATTCCAAGAAATATAAGGGTTCCCCGAAAGCGGGGACGACAGTTCAGAAAATTAAAGAGAAAAAGAAAGTTGATAAAAAGGAAGTAAAGGCAGCGCTTAAGAAAACCCTTACGGCTTTAGATGGTCATAAAAAAGCTAAGCATTATCATAAGAAAGAACAAAAACAAATAGAT
>JALSTH010000093.1 GCA_026983835.1 Candidatus Zixiibacteriota bacterium
TGCGCCCTTTGTACGGGACCCATCCATCGGTGCCCAAGACGGTTGTTCTCTGGAATCCTGTCGGTATGGAGCCGTCGAGGTATTGCTTTCTGGAAATATGAGCTTCGTCGACTATTTTACATTGGAACAGTAGCGCCAACTTTATTCCGATTTCAACTGCATCTTGATTTATCAAAAATGGTGGGGTATCATCCATCTCATAAGTGCAAACCCTATCGTGGAGGATTTCGTATATAATTTCCTTGCGGGTTTTTTTCTCCATCAATGCCGTTCCATCGTATTCGCCCATTTCCGACAGGGTGGGTCTCATATGGCGGAGCAATCGGGCATCGTAGGGATCATCCACGAGCCCGACAGGGCAATGGCAAAACAATTTCTTTTTGGTATCGAGTTGCTGATGTATCTCTACTCCGCAACGAAACCCTAATTTTGTATAATCAACTTCTTCGGTATTCCATAAACTCATAGCAGGTAATCCCTCATAAAGTTTTCGATCTCCGGTAAACCTCCTTGATAAACAAGGTAGCCATCGGGCCTTTCCCGTTCGGTGATTTCACCGTTCACCGGCGTCAGCATTATTTTTTTTACCTCTTCTCGATCTTTTGATTGTCCCAAAGCCCAAGATAATTTCATATAGGCTACTTCCGGAAGCATATTGGCGAGAGGAACGATTCCGCAATCCATAAGGTACCGACCATTATCGTAAACAAACATCTGCACATATCCCCAAAGAGTCTGCACGGTCATATAGATATGAACGCCTTGCTTTATTGCCCAGCGTATTACGCCGTAGAGCGGTCGGTTGATATGTCCAAGCCCTGTCCCAGCTATTACAATTCCTTCATATCCCGCATTCACAATGGCACGGATTAAATCCTCCTGCATATTGGGATAATAATATAAAATAGTAACCCGTTCGTTAAAAGCGGGAACGATCTTAAATTCCTTGCCGACACCTCCACGGGGATTATAGTCCTTCCGTATCGGCTTTACCCCGTTTTCACGATCAACTGTCGCTAATGGTATATCCCCAAGGGTTCTAAATGTACTTCGGTATGATGAGTGCATTTTGCGCACTCTCGTTCCTCTGTGAAGAAGTCCGTATTTATCGGATGTCGGTCCGAACATACAGACCATTACTTCCGCTATAGGTCCCGTAGCGGCGACAGCGCCGTTTATCAGATTACGGGCGGCATCGGAAGATGGGCGGTCGCTGGAACGCTGTGAACCCACTATTACTATAGGAATCGGCGGATTTTGAACCATAAAGGTTAATATTGCCGCCGTATGATGCATCGTATCGGTGCCATGCCCGATGAGGATTCCTTCGGCGCCGTCATTGATTTCCTTATAAATCCTTTTTGCGAGAGGGATATATTGTGCAGGTCCCATATCTTCCGAAAATATCCCGAAGACCTTGTATGTTTGCAGATTACATATCTCCGCCAACTCGGGCACGGCCCCGAAAAGCTCACCCGGGGAAAATGCCGGTATCACCGCACCTGTGGTGTAATCCAGGCGGGAGGCGATTGTCCCGCCTGTTCCGAGCAGAACTATATTTGGTTTTTCCGGATCATAGGGGAATTCCTTTTGGGGAACTTTATAATGTCCTTCTTTGTGTCCGATGATTTCCACCGTTTTAATTCTATCGGCGCGGACACCAACATTATATCCGGTATTCAATTTCAAAACGATATGGTGGGCGTCAGCCATATCGTTTCGGGGGAGGATAACGCCTTCGAATCGCCCTGATTCGGCTTCGATTTTTACTGAATCCCATACTCGAACTCCGAATTTTTTCAGAACTTCTAACCCTATTTCACGATATCCCTTGTATGGATCATCTACGGTAGCCAATTTTACTCCAATCGTTATTATTATTAAGCCAAAGGCTGATAAAAAGAAAATTCCTAATGAAAAAAAGTAATTCGAACAATATCTTAAAACCTTATAAACTATTATTGCAGAATCCAATGCGCAAGATAATTCTCATATATATATCGTTTGAACCGGTGCGTTGTTATCCCGTTGCTTTTCTCTCATATAAGTTTTATATTGATTATGAAAGGAGGAATTATTGGGAAATGATTTAAAAGAGTTGAGGGAATTATTCTCTGTTAGGGAAAAGTTGAGAGGATATCGAAGAAACTTCCAAAGTTACTTTACATTGCCGAATTGGAGAGTAGCAGAGCTGGTAGGGTCGTGATGCAAGTGGGATCGTTGAGGGAAAATATAATTATCGCCCTCCTAATTTCCAATTTTGGAAAACAAAATGTGAATACCGATGTCCCCATAACCAAATCTGAGGTCGATGTATATTTAAACGATAAGCCTATTTCCATTAAAACTATTAATGGTTCGGGCGGTATTAAGCTTATATGGACTGTAGATGCAAAGAAAGCTCAGGAATTTGTTCAAAATTACATTCCTAAAATTGATATTATTCTGACTGTAATAAATTGGGGTGCTGAGGGAGGCTTTTATCTTATTCCGACACAAATACAAAAGGAAATATTTAATGAGATAGGGAGGGATAATTATTTTAAGTTACCTAGACCGGGGACTAATCCGAGGGGTGTGGAATTGAGCAAAATAGCACAAAATAAAATTCTGGGAAATGACAATATATTATCTATAGATATTTTTTGGGAAAAGGGGCATATTGATTATGATCCATACAAGCGCTGGGTTGATTATTGGGAGGAGGAATGAAAAAACATAATATAAAAAAAGCTGGGACCACGACAAGTTCATTTGGCTCACCGGGCAGGATTAATCATAATTCGTCAAGATTTTATAATAGCAGACTTTACGAAGGATTCCCGAAAGAGGTCGATATTCCGTATTTGGAGAACGAAATCCCCGTGAATGTTATGGATAAAATTATAAATCATACCTCTGAAGATATGAGCGCCCTCCCTGACAATAGCGTACATATTATGATTACCTCCCCGCCATATAATGTTGGCAAAGAATATGACGAAAATCTGACCTTGCAGGAATACAGGGAATTCCTAAAAAGAGTATGGAGAGAAACGCGAAGGGTTTTGGTTCACGGGGGGAGGGCTTGTATAAATATCGCTAATTTAGGCCGAAAGCCATATATACCTTTGCACACATTTATTATTGAGGATATGCTTGAATTGGGTTTTTTAATGCGGGGGGAAATAATATGGAATAAGGCGAGTAGCGGAAGTCCTTCCACTGCATGGGGAAGCTGGCTTTCCGCAAAAAACCCAACCTTAAGGGATATCCATGAATATATCCTAATTTTCTCAAAAGGTACATTTTCGCGAAAAAATATCGGTCGGGAAAGCACGATTGCTAAGGAAGAATTTCTCGAATACACTAAAAGTGTTTGGACATTTTCTGCCGTGTCCGCGAAATCAATTGGTCATCCAGCCCCATTTCCATTGGAGTTGCCCTATAGATTGATACAGCTGTATTCCTTCGAGAATGAAGTTGTATTAGACCCCTTTATGGGCAGTGGGCAAACAGCAATATCCGCTTTGAAAACTAAAAGGCATTTCGTCGGTTTTGAAACCGATAGCGATTATGTGAAACTTGCACAGAAGCGGGTTAGGGATTTTATTTCCCGTACGAATAAACTCGATTTGTTCGAAAATAAATAAAAACAGCCTACACAATGCATAGGCTGTTCCCTAATTTGAGTTAATGAAATTTATTTTGTTATAGCTTCTTTATCAAAGCCGGCAGTATTTCCAAATCGTTTCCCACGATTCCCCAAGTAGCTATCTTGAAAATCGGAGCGTCTGGGTCCTTGTTAATGGCAACTATATATTTGGACGATTGCATTCCCGCTAAATGCTGGATTGCGCCGGATATCCCGCAGGCTATATATAATTTCGGATTCACGGTCTTACCCGTTTGTCCCACCTGATGCTTGTATGGGACCCAGCCGGCATCAACAATCGCTCTGGAAGCTCCCGTTGCCGCTCCAAGTTTGGCAGCTAATTCTTCGATTAATTTATAATTCGCCGCTTCCTTCAATCCCCTTCCTCCAGAGACTATTATATCTGCCTCCGTAAGGGGAACCTGTCCGCCACCCTCGGAAACGGTTTCGGTTACTTTTGTATTAGAGCTGTATTTTGTCGGATCGAATGGGAATTCAGCAATTTCCGGTTCCCGCGAAATCCCCTCCTGCGGGGTAAATGCTTTCGGGCGCAAAGTTAGGATTTTTGGTTTATCAATATTGAAGCCCAATTTCATTATAATATTTCCGCCATAGCCCGGATGCTTCGAGAACAGGTTATCATTCTCCACGCCGATCTCTATTATATCCGGAATTAAAGCCGTTTCCATCATTCCCGCCAAACGGCTGAATAAGGCTTTTCCATAAAATGTCGCGCTGCCCATTATAAACTCAGCCGATTCCAATGCCGAGATGTCAGCCAATATTCCCGAGTAAAGCTGATCGTTGAAATACTTCAGAGCTTCGTTTTGACATACAACAACTTTGTCAACCCCTCCTTTTCCACATTTGGCCTCCAAATCGGACACCGGATCACCAATAAGGACACCTATCAATTTCGATCCGAACTTGTCTGCGAGTTTTCTCCCTTCAGAGAGAACCTCCATCGCAATAGGTGATAGGTCACCGTTTTTAACTTCGCAGTAGGCTATAATATTTCCTGACATTTCTCTCCTCATCTAAAGTCTATTTTTTCTATAATAAAAAATATATCCCGTTAAATCAAATTGTTTTCGCTTTATCGAAAGCCTCGAGATAATTTTTATAAGAATTGAGTTTGTCAATTATTTCTTCATAGTTTTTGAGCTGGAATATTTTCTGCCGTAAGACCGAATTACCGCTTAAACCCCGGGTAAACCAGACGATAAATTTTCGCATCATCTTAACTCCGATTTGTTCGCCATAGAAATCGATTATTTGGCCATAGAATTCAATCAGCATATCTATTTTGGCCGCCGGTGATGGTTTAGGGATAAGTTCTCCAGCTTCTAAAAATCGCTTAATTCGTAAGAAAATGTGCGGGTCCCCCATCGCCGCCCTCCCTATCATAATACCCGCTACACCTGTGAATACCATAACATCTTTGGCCCCCTCGGGGGAGTTTATATCCCCGCTATAGATTACCGGAATTTTAAGCAGCGGAGTTGTTTTGCGCACTAATTCTCGGTCGGCTTTTCCGCTAAACCCTTGTATCGCTGTGCGGGGATGAATAAATATGGCGGAGATTCCGACATCCTCCAATCGCCTCGCAAATTCCGGGAAATTGATCGAATTGGAATCCCAGCCCGACCGCAATTTGGCGGTTATTGGAATTGGGGAATTATCGACTAAAGTTTTAATAATTTCCGTCGCCTTATTAATATCCTTCAATAAAGCGCTTCCGGCACCCTGCTTGATAACCTTTTTCACCGGACAGCCAAAATTGAAATCGATAAAATCGGGATTTACTTCCAAAGCTTTTTCCAATCCCCTTAGAGATGAATCGGCATCGGAGCCGAACAGTTGAATACCTATGGGCTTTTCCTCTTTGGTGAAATAAAGATATTTCGCGGTTTTTTTATCGCCGTAGATAAGTCCTTTAACCGATACCATTTCGCTGATTGTTGCCGATGCCCCATATTTTTTGCATAGCCTGCGAAATACCGAATTTGAAATTCCCGCTAAGGGAGCGGAAAATATATTGCCTTCAATGTTTAAGTCGCCAATTTTCATTCCGACAATATATTAAAATTAGCATTTGTGAGCAAGTTATGTGCGCAGCCTATTTCAAGCCGTCTTTGGGATGGGTGTAGATTAATTTCGGCGTAACCGGAGGTAATATGCCTGAGATAATTGTAAAGTTCGGGGATAAGACGATTGAGAAGTTCGTAACCGAAAAGGATAGGATATCGATCGGACGGGCGGGTGACAATGATATCGTTTTGGACAATAAAGCTGTCTCTCGAAAGCATGCCATTATCGAATTCAAGGGGAATACGGCGGTAATAATCGATAATGAATCGTTGAACGGAATCTTTGTGAACAACCGAAAAATTTCCGAGGAGATTATAAACGATTCCGACATAATTACTATTGGTAAATTCGACCTGGAATTCCATTTCAAACAGGATTCCTTCTCTATCGTGCCTGACGATGTGGGATTGGATGGTACTATGGTGCTCCAAACTAAAAAGCAAAAAGAACTAATTAAAAGGGATAGGGAGGGGAAGAAATTAACCGCTGAGATGGGAGGTCCCACCTTAATTGACGAATCGCAAAAAGAACAGATTAAGTATCTTCTGGACGGTATTTTAACAATAGGGAAATCCGATTTAGCAACAGTTAAAGCCAAAGGGTTTTTCTTATCCAATCTTCAAGCGAAAATAATCCCGTCCGAGGATAGGCATATGATTGTCAATTTGGGGAAGAAAGGAAAGGTTAAAGTAAATGGCGAGGAGGTGGAGAAAAAGATTCTTAAAAACGATGATATAATCAAGGTAGGCAAATCGACCTATCGTTATTTACAGGGCTAATAGGATTTATTACTGATGAAAACAGCTTTCTTCTCCGATGTCCATGCTAATTTAGAGGCGCTTCTTGCAGTGATGAAAGATGCTGAAACCGAAGGAGTGAAAAAATATTATTTTCTCGGAGACGCAGTTGGTTATGGTCCCAACCCCAATGAGTGTTTGGAAATTATATGTAATAACGCCTCCATTTGTTTGATGGGGAATCATGATTATGCTGCTTTGGGATTGTTGGATACATCCTGCTTCAATGATTATGCCAAACAAGCCATTGATTTTACGGAGAGGGTTTTAACCGAAGATAATAAGAGGAGATTAGCAAATTTCGAACTCGAATATATATATGATGATTTCCATCTTGTTCATTCAACTCCGAAGATTCCCAACCACTGGGACTACATTTTAACTATGGAGGATGCGGAGGCTAATTTCCCTTATACAAAGAAGAATATATGTTTAATCGGCCATTCTCATTTCCCGGTAATAATTGAAAAAGCAAATGGATCGGAAGCGAAATTATTGGGCGGTAATGAGGTTAAAATAGATAAGACGAAGAAATACATAATCAATATCGGAAGTGTGGGACAGCCGAGGGACAACAACCCCGATAGCTGCTATTTAATCTATGACACGAAATCAAAGACCGCTCGTTTGAAAAGAGTCGGTTATGATATTAAATTAACTCAGAAAAAAATGGAGGAAGCCGGTCTTCCGAAATATCTGATAGAAAGATTGGGTAAAGGGAGATGAGTGGAAAACCTCGACACTTGTATATCCGCATCGGTTTTTTGTTGGCATTTGTTTTATTTTTGACGGAAGCAATTGCCAGCGGTGAGGATATTCTCCGAGTTATCCGCAAGGGAGATACAATCAGTTTCCTCTCGATTAAAATTTATGGTTATTACAACCGAGACATTGCCGAACTCGTAAAGAAGGCAAATTCTCAAATAAGGGATCTGAACAAGATTATGGTCGGGCAGAAAGTAATCTTTCCGCTGCTGTCAAAAGAGGGAAACAAACAGTATAATCTACAGGCAGAAGCGGCTAATGTGGTGGTGACATATATTACGGGGGAAGCATCATTCCTGAAAGCGGGCGGGAAAGGTTGGCGGAAATTGAAAGCCAATGAAATTCTTTTCCCCGGTGACAGGATAAAAACAAACAAACACGCTTTTGTCGAGTTGGTGGTCAACAATTCCGATGTGATGAGGTTATCCTCGAATACTGAATTGACGATTGTAAACATTTCCCTCGAAAACGGACAACCCAAGGCGAAGATGAAGTTTGGAATTGGAAGGATATGGGCGAAGATCAAATCCTTTGTAACCCGCAACGGGAAGTTTGAAGTTGGTTTCCCGACAGCCATTGCCGGGGTGCAGGGGACTATTTATCAAGCGGAATTGAATGCTGATAGTACTGCGAATATAAAGGTGTATAGGGGAAAGGTGAAGGTTGCCCAAAAGAGGAATAACATCCCATTAAATTCGGGGAATAGGATCAGACGGCCAAGCCCGGTGAATGGTCCCAGACAGGTCTCGATGAAAAAATGGGTAAAGATAGTTCGGGAAATGCAACAATTTAGCTTTGGGCCGGATATGCCGCCCGGTGATCCCAAGAGTTTTAGGGAACAATGGCTGGGAAACTGGGAAAAATTGAACAAACAGAGGGATTCCCTCTTCGATGAAATGTAATTACCGATTGGAATATCGCAATGGAGAGGATTAAGCGGAAACAAACAACCATACTTCTATCGCTTTTGGTGATTGTTTTTGTAGTTTCTATGTCGATTGAAAGGCCTGCCTATTTGGAAAAGTTCCAATTGGCTGTGGATGATATGGTTTATAATCTCGGTCTAAAGAAGGGGAAACTCGATGACATCGTTATAGTAGCCATAGATAACCAATCGATAAATACCATTGGGAGATGGCCTTGGCACAGAAATAAATTGGCGGAATTGGTTTCCGGTGTTGCATTACGAAACCCGAAAGTAATTGCGATGGATATTATCCTGCCCCGCGATTTTGAAGAAGATACTTTGGGATATACTGACCAACTTGCCTCAGCGATAAAAGCTGCGGGGAATGTTGTTCTCCCGTTTTATTTTACGATCTCCCAAAGGGGGAGGATTATCGATAATGAGATACCCGACGCCATTTATCACAATTCATTTGTCCTATTCGATAATCCAATGACAATTGGCTCTTATCCCATCCCTCGAGCAATAGAGATATATCCTCCTGCGGAACAGTTGAGCGAAGCGGCTCGGGCTTTGGGCGATGTCAATATATTACCCGATGTAGATGGTAAGGTTCGTTGGGAACCGTTGGTCGTTACTTACAATTCACATTATTTCCCTTCCTTCGCTTTGCAGACCGCAAGGTTATATAAGGGATTAAGCGCAGGAGGGGTAAAATTGATTGGTGGAAAAGCAATACTGCTTGGTAGTGATGAAATCCCGACTGACGCTTCGATGCGGACCCCCATTAGATATTCTGGCGGGTACAATACCTTTAAGTATATATCGGCGATAGATATCCTTAATGGGAATATCGGGGCGGAAGAGCTTGAAGGCAAAATCGCTCTTATCGGTTATGTTGCCGCGGATAATCGGGATGTGGTTGCTACTCCCGTTACGGAGATGTTACCCGGCGTAGAAATGCAAGCTACGGTTGTGGAGAATATCACGAATTTGAATGTTTTCAAAGGGGTTCAGGCTGCCGTTTGGATCAATTTAATCCTTATTTTAATTTTTGGGATTGTGGGTATAATTATTATGCCCAGGATGGCGTTGAATTATCGAATCGCAGTTTTGGTGGGATGTTTATTTATCCTCTTTAATATAGTCTATTTCTTTTTGGTGAATTACAATATATTGTTGCAATTCTTCTTCCCCGCTTTGGAATTGATGCTATTTTTGGCTATTGCGCCGCTATATGAGCCAAAGAAACAAACATCGTTTGAAAAGACGGGACGGAGCCAAATCGAGCAAGCGGACAATACCATATATTCTAATCAAATGGAGAATAGCGGCAGTCAAACCATAATTGCCCCCTCAAATGCGATACCGAAAAAAATGGGACGATACGAGTTGGAGGGAGTATTGGGAAGAGGAGCGATGGGAACTGTTTACAAAGGTGTTG
>JALSTH010000094.1 GCA_026983835.1 Candidatus Zixiibacteriota bacterium
AAAACATCATTTGCCGTCTTAATATATTCGGTAAACTTCATAATAGCCCTTTCTGTCTATTTGATTATATTCCTTCTATAATTAAAAATAATCTTCGAGCCGGCAGGTTCCAAATTAAATGGGAGTTCGCGAAGATGCGACAATCTCGTTCTCAATTTCGAACGACATTCGGGACGACAATAGGTCAATAAAAATCCTCCTCCTCCCGCGCCGGCTATCTTCCCGCCCAATGCACCGGCTTCGATAGAGGCATCATATAATTTATCGATTTCCTCATCGGCTATCTTCGAAGCTAAACTCTTCTTCAAACGCCACCCTTCATTCATAAGTTCCCCCAAACGATGTAGCTGCCCATTGTTCAAACAGTTCTCCGCTTCCGCCGCCAATTCCGCCATACGCTTAAGGGTTTCGATTTTATCATTGATATTGTCTTTTTGCTCGCTTAAAATACTCTCCGATTTGCGTGTCCGAAAAGTATAAAAGAGCATCATATTTTCGCCCATCTCAAGAAACTGTCTCATAGTAAGCTTAATTTTCCTGTTTGTGATAGTCCCATCTTTATGAAAATCGAATTTCCTTAAATTTCCATAAGCAGCGATATATTGATCTTGAACACCTATAGGTTTCCCAAGAATATCTATTTCTATTTCACAAGCTTGTCGTGCTAAAACCTCCGGATCTTTAGGTTCGCCTGCGTAGGTATAAAGCGCATTCAAAAGCCCGACAGTCAATGATGAGGATGATCCCAATCCGCTACCCTCCGATGGGATATCAGCCAATGTAGTTATCTCCACTCCGCTGGTTACCCCTGTCATCCTCATAGCCTCGCGCACAAGCTCATGTTTAATCTCATCGACCGATGATACGATCTCTTTCTCCGAGTAATTAATATAAATCATATCATCAAATCGTTCTTTTACAATTACAAAGATATATTTATCGATGGCCGAGGAAACTACTCCACCACCATATTTTTCAAAGAACTCCCTAAAATCGGTTCCCCCCCCTAAAAAACTAATCCTTAAAGGTGTCTGACTGACAATCATATATTAACCCCTTGTCTTTTGTTGTTCTTTTTCAATGATAAACGCCCACTGACGCCTTGCGGACTCCAAATCCGAGGGCGTCCCGATATCTTGAAGATAACCGGATAACTCATATCCGTACATAACCCCTGTCATTTTCGGAAAGACATCAAAACCAAAATCGAATGGTATTTTTCTCCCCGTTAAATAATCGAATAATTTCGGGGAAGCAACTTTTATCCCGGCATTGGCTAAATCCCCCGGAGGGTTGGGGGATTTTTCCACAAATTCAACTATTAACCCATCCTTATCCAATACTGCTATTCCCCGAGTTTCCGGACGAGGCATCCTCATCACACCCATAGTCAACGGTGATTTCTTTCTTCTATGAAACTCTATCATAGGCCTAATATCCACATCGGTTAAATTATCTCCATAAATTATCAAGAAATCATCTTCACCCACAAAATCCCTGTTCTCTCGAACGGTTCCCGCCGAACCCAAAAGCTCTTCCTCATAAAACAATTTAATATCGATTTCCCCGTCATAATCAGCTACAAAATCCTCAATTTTCTCAGCTAAATGGTAGGTATTAATCAAAACGCTTTCCACGCCTAAGGATTCCAATTTCTCCAACCACCATTCCAGCAAAGGCTTTCCGCA
Source organism: Candidatus Zixiibacteriota bacterium (assembly GCA_026983835.1). Lineage (GTDB taxonomy): Bacteria > Zixibacteria > MSB-5A5 > UM-FILTER-46-8 > UM-FILTER-46-8 > JALSTH01. The sequence goes on from JALSTH010000094.1 coordinate 1,689, forward strand.
AATATCCATCAAACACTTGGGAATATTATTTGTAAGTGGGCGGAGGCGAGTGCCTAATCCCGCAACCAGCAAAAACGCTTTCAAACCTATCTCTCCGATTTCCTGATAACATTCAAAGACTTCATTTTGCTTTCGGCGTATTCGAGGATATCTTCAATATCGGTTTGTTCCCGAAGGTAGGATATATAATCATCGACCGACTTCTCAATTGGGACTTTCGGTTCCCACCCCAACCTTTTCAATGAGCCGATATCGGAAACTATATGGCGAGTATCACCAAAACGGTATTCCCCCGGGAGTTTTGGTTTAATCTCCTTGCCGAAGCGTTTAGCTACTATCGCCGCAAATTCCTTCACA
>JALSTH010000095.1 GCA_026983835.1 Candidatus Zixiibacteriota bacterium
TATCCGTAACTAAAACATTACCTAGCTCAGATAATGGACCAGGAAATCCAAGATCAGTTAAAAAAGGAGACGGCGGAAGAATCGAAAACCCAGCACCCAATAATTTCCTTGCCATCCCCCGCATTACCAAAGATAAATATCCTATTCGATAACCTCGAACGCTTCGGCGGGCGCCCCGCATACCGGGCATATCTCCGGCGGTTCTTCGCCTACTTCGACATAACCACAAACCGTACAACGCCAACTTTTTATTTCCGAATCAGACATCCGTTCCCTCATTATTTATTTATACCGTTAAACATTATTCCACTATTTTATGCCTATTCAAATCCCCGACATTCTCCGACTAAAATCTTATTCTTCTTGTCGATTCCCTTTCCTGTTTTTTCTTGATATCCCTTTGTCTGTTGGGCATATATTCTTTACGATGATCCAAAGGACATCTTTGAGTGGGGACCTGTCCCTCGCGGAATATTTCCTCATAGACCTTAGGACATTTATCGTTAGGGGGTAAACCAGATTGGCTACATACCTCAACTTTCACCAAACCCGGAGGCATTGCAAAATCCTCCACAGGAAATGTATCCAATACCGCTTTCATAAACTCAGCCCAAACCGGCAATGCCGTCTGGGAACCGGTAGCACCTTTTTTTACGCCTATTTTAGTCTTATCATCAAATCCTATCCAAACCCCCGTCGTTATCTGCGGCACAAACCCCAGAAACCAGTTATCGGTCCAGCTGTCAGTGGTCCCTGTTTTTCCTCCGGCAGGACGCAAGAATCCCCTTCGTCTCACTCCATAGCCCGTTCCTTTGTCAATGACGGTTTCGAGCATATTGGTCATTATATAAGCTGTTTGGGCGGAGAGCACTTCTTCTCTGTCTCCCCTGTCGGTTTCGAAAACAACTCCTCCGAAACGATTCACTATTTTTTTAATGTAAAATGGATCGGTGTGTATTCCTTTGTCCGGAAAAGTAGTGTATGCGGAAGTCAACTCCAAAAGGTTTACTTCGGATGTCCCTATCGCCAATGAAGGAACCGGATTCAGGGGAGATTTAATTCCCATCTGATGGGCGTAAAAAACGGTCTGCTGGGGGGTAACCTCAGGCCTCAATATCAATTTTATGGCTATTAGATTCCTTGAAGCACGCAAACCGTCCCTAAGCGTTATCGGCCCCCTAAAGGCGAAATCGATATTGTGAGGCCTCCAAACGGTATCAGCTACCGGAACCACTATCGGGGAATCGTTCATTATAAATGAGGGGGTCAACCCATTATCCATCGCCACCGTAAACACAAAGGGCTTGAATGCCGAGCCTGGTTGTCTCTGCGCCTGCACAGCTCGATTGAATTTACTTTCCCGAAAATCGCGCCCCCCAACCATCGCCAATATACCCCCAGTATTATTATCTATACAGACCAATGCACCTTGTATTTTCTTAAATTCCCTAATCGTGTCCCCTTCTTCGGTAATCCCTGTCGGAATGGTATAATCATCGTAAAGCGGGTCATCAGGTGTCAATTCGGATTCCATCTGGTTTTGAAGGGAATCCAAAATGGGGTACAGGACATTTTCAGCGGTTTGTTGCATATCATAGTTCATTGTGGTATAAACCGTATAACCGGAATCATACAGTGCCTCTTCCCCATAATCTTCCTCTATCTGCTGTCTAACCATCTCCGTGAAATACGCTCCCACGCTTGGATTTTCCTGATGTTGGTAAAGGTCCAACGGCTCTTTTTTCAGGCTGTCAGCTTCAATCGGAGATAATACACCATAATCGACCATAGAGGACAAAACCACATTCCGCCTTCCTCTCGCCCTATCGGGGTGCCGTATCGGGTCATATCTGCTTGGGGCTTTCAGAACACCGACCAACAAGGCCGCTTCATTGACATTTAAATCCTTAGTATCTTTACCGAAATAAAACTGGGCGGCCGCTTCAATCCCATAGCAACCATTTCCGAAATTATGCTGGTTTAAATACATCGCCATAATCTCGTCTTTGGAATAGTTCCGCTCCAATTTAATCGCCGTCAACATCTCCTTTATTTTGCGGGTATAGATTTTTTCCGGCGAAAGGAACAAGGTCCTCGCCAATTGCTGCGTCAAAGTCGAACCACCCTGAACCTTACCACCTTTATACATATTTACGAAAAGCGCCCTTGCCACCGCAGTTATATCTACTCCCCAATGATGATAGAATTTTCTATCCTCCGTCGCCAACAAGGCATTTCTAAGCGAAAGCGGAGTATCCTTATAGGAGATTAAAATCCTTCGTTCACGGTAAAACTCCTTCACCAATGTTCCATTTTCGGTATAAATTTTAGTAACCAATCGGGGTTGTATATTATGGAGCTGTTTAAACGACGGTAAATCATCGCTGTAAGCGTTGTACACTAAAACAGCGACTAATACCCCAGCTAACACTATCGCAACAAAACAAACAGCAACCGGAAGGAGATAATGCTTTATCGATTCCCAATAGGGAGCGAAATATAATCTGAAAGTTCTAAACATATTTTTTATATAATCCCCACTCTGATGATACTGTCAAGGAAAATGTCATAATATTGAAATAAACATACAACCGAAAAAAAATCCCTTTAATGGTACACGGGCGGATTGCCGATTTCAACTTTACGGAGGAGTATCGATTTTTAATTGCCTCTCCTCTCATCAGTTATTTGTATGCAGCGCCCTCAATTTAGTTTCAATAAGGTCATCATGGGACAGGTTCAAAAGTTTGGATATTTTATGCATCAAATAATCTTCATATTTATCCAATACGCTATCAATATATACTAATCTCCAGATAGCATACATTATCTCCTTTTTCCGCTCCTTATCGAAATGTTTGTTTATGATATTTGTATAATGCCACAGGTCCGAACTACGGTTTATTTCCTTTTCGGCGGATAAGACAAATTCCTCTGCTTCTTGAGCGGACAGATTGAATATATCCTCCAATATTATCGGGACATGCAGTTTCTCTTCCGGGCTGAATTCATCATCCGAATGGGCGATTTCCAAGCATAGCACCGCCGTAGCAATGGCTATCGGGTCAAGAGATGTCCCTTCTTCGGATTTGTCGGGTTTATATGTATTGGAATCCTTCGTCTTTTTTCCCAACAACCCTTTGATTATATCAATCATTTTAACATTCCATTTGGTTTCTACAATAACCCTAATCCAATTCTATTGTTTTATACGGCTTAAAACCTAATCTTTCGCGAATATCTTCCCCAATTGCATATATCGCGGGAATTACAAACAGGGTCATAAGAGTAGAGACAGTTAATCCCCATACGATGGTGTTGGCTAATGGCTGCCATACTTCGGATTTCCCACCGATCCCCACCGCCATCGGTAAAAGACCGCCGATAGTAGTTATCGATGTAAGTAATATGGGTCTCAGGCGGACCCTGCCCCCTTGCATAATCGCCCACCATTTACTATCCCCCCGCAAACGGGATTTATTTATAAAATCTATAAGGACCGTAGAATCATTAACCACAATCCCTGCCAAAGCAACAATGCCGTACATCGTAGTGATTGAGAATGGAAACCCATTGACCATCAATCCAAACATCGCCCCTATAAATGCAAAGGGAATGGTAAACATTATGATAAACGGTTGCATCCACGATTTGAATTGAGCACTTAAAATAATATAAACAAGTATCAAACCAAAGGCAAACAGCTCGTTTATATTTGAGAAGGATTCTGCGAATTCTTTCATCTCGCCGCCGAAGTCAAGTCGGTAGTCGGGGTAAATCTTTTGTATTTTATTGCGGAACCGGTTCTTTAATTCCTGATTGACCCTTAGGGCGGAAGTCTTATTTTTGTCCACATCCGCAGAAATAGTTATCGCCCTTTCGCGATTATAACGGCGGATATCGGTATATTCCCGCGCGGTGGAGATATCAGCGACATCCGATAAGGCGACACTCCCGCCTGAGGGGAGGGGAATGAGCATATCAGCTACATCCGACAAACTATTCCTTCCCGATGCGGAAAATATCAGCCTGATATTCATCTCCTCATCCCCCTCACGATAGACCCCAACTTTCATCCCGTTAAAGGCTGCCTTTACGATACCGGATATCTGCTTGACCGTTAGATGCAATAATGCCGCCTTCTCTTCATTCACTTTGATCCTCAATTCAAGGATACCCTTATTGAAATTGTCAGAGATATTTTCCACACCATCAATGGTCGCCAATTCTTTCTCCACCAAATCCGCAACCTCCCTTAATTTATCCAAATATTTACCCTTAACCTTTACTTCTATCGGTTTACCGACCGGGGGACCTGTTTTGACTTCTTCGAATTGGATGCTTTTTATTCCGGGGATATCGACGCATTTTTGTTTCAGTTCCTCAATAATCTCCCTGATACCCCTTTTCCGTTCCCAGCGTTCGACGATATCGATTTTGACCTGCCCTACATCGGGAGAGTTAATCCATTCCTCTTCCGTCTGCATTATACCTGCGTTACCGGAAACAGCAATAAGCTCATTTGATGGTAAACTCATTGCCCTTTTTTCGATTTCTTTAATAACCTTATCCGTTTGTCCGAGGGAAGTCCCTGATGGTGTTCGTACCCAGACATTTATCAATGATATCTCATCGTGGGCAAACATCTCGACCGGAATAAGTTTCATTCCCATCCCAGCCAAAGCAGCTAATACCAAGAATATCAATAAGACCCGATATCGGTGGCGTATGGATTTTTTAAGGAACCTTAGGTGAAGATGACGGACTTTCTCCAAAAACTTCGAGCTTCGATGAGTATGTTTCTTTTTCGGGGTCCCGCTCCAGTCGGCTATATGCGAAGGAAGTATCAGAAAAGCCTCGAATAGAGAGGCTACCAAAGCAAAACTCACTATGATGGGAATAATCTTCATAAACCTCCCGATAATGCCGGAGAGCAGCATCAAAGGGAGGAAAGCGGCGATAGTGGTCATTACCGATGATATTACCGGACCGGCTACTTCGACGGCCCCCTTTGCCACAGCCTTGGCGGAATTATATCCCATCTCGATATAACGATACGAATTCTCTAAAACGACGATAGCATCATCGACCAGCATCCCCAAAACGAGGACCAATCCGAAAAGGGAATTGCTGTTGAATGAATCCCCGTGCTGCCACATAAAAATAAATGTGAGCATAAAGGTGACAGGGATTCCCAAAGCGGCAAATATCGCATTCCGCCATCCCAAAAATATCAATAACAACAGCGCAACAAAGAGCATCCCGACAACTGCATTCCATTCAAGTTTGCCCAAAATGTCCTTTATTCTTACGGAGGTATCACCAGTTAAGATGATCTTGACATTCGGATGTCTCTTGTTCCAATTCGAGGCCACTTCCCTAATCTGCTCTATCATCCCGATAGTATTGCCTTCTACATCCTTCGTTATCGAGAGATTTATCGAGTTCTTACCGTTCGTGCGGGAAGTAGTCCTCCGCCTTTCGAAAGTGTCGGCGACAGCCGCTACATCCTTTAGGCGCAAATACCCCCCGCCCCTGCCGGTACGAACGATTACATTTCCAATCTCCTCAATATTGTCGAATTCGCCGATTGTGCGGATGGAATAAACTTTCCTACCGATATCGATAGTGCCTGCCGGCTGATTTATATTACGGGATAAAATAGCGACGGCTATCTCATCGAAGGATATATTATACCCCTTCATTTTTGCCGGATCAGTCTGAACCCAAATCTCACGATCCCTGCCCCCGAATTTATTGACGCCGGAGATATGATCTATCTCTTCCAGTTCCGATTTAAGTTCATCGGCATATTTATTCAACTTCAATTCCGATACATCCCCGGAGATGACTACACTTATCAGAGGAACGAAATCATAAGAGGAAAAACTCATTATGTACGGATCTTCCGCTCCATCAGGGAGATGAACCTTGTTTACTTCGGTACGAATATCCTGCAGGACACGGTCGTATTTGGACTCGCTTATCGACTTGATCTTGATTAGAACCCTGCTTTTCCCTTCTGATGAGATTGAGGAAATGGTATTGATATAATCGATATCCTTAACCGCATCCTCTATCGGGATTGAGATAAATTTCTCGACCTCTTCGGGGGAAACTCCGGGATGCAATACAACGACGAAAACCCAATTGAAGTCGATTTTGGGATAAAGCTCTCGCGGAAGGTTAGTTAACGCCACTATCCCCATTATGATAATTCCGACCATTATCACATTAACTAAGACGGAATTTCTTATTGAGAATCGGACGATTTGCTTAATCAATCGTCTATTCCTCCACGGAAACCAACTGAACGGGTTTCCCCGGTGAAAGGTTGCTCATCCCATCGATGACTACTGTATCCCCCTCGGATAAACCGGACTTTACTATCAAAAGGGAATCGAGTTGTGCTCGTATTTCAATGGTTCGGAACACCGCTTTATCTCCCACAACTAAAAATACTCCCTCCTCCCCCTTTTCATTTTTAGTAATTTCCGAAGGAACCACCAGCGAATTGTCGTATTCCGCAATCACAATTTCCACATTGGCGACCATCCCGCTTTTGAGCCTGTGCGCCGAATTATCGGCTTCGATTTCCACCGGGTAGGTCATTGTGGAGGCATCGGCGGCCCGAGACACGCCACGGACATAACCCTTCGCAACAATACCCCCTTCGCCTTCAGGTTTAATAAACACCTTCTGTCCGGGGCTTACCTTATCTATATCCACTTCGGGGATGCCCAACTTGATCACAATACGGGAATCGTTGACAACATCCGCTATCGGTGTTCCAGCCTTAATCAGTTGATATTTTTCCACATATCTATAACTGATATATCCCGAAATCGGACTTTTTATTCGGGTGTCGTTATATCGTTTAAGCGCCAACTGATAATCGGCTTGTGCCGCCCCCAATTGAGCTTTCGCATTTTTATATTTGAACTCTGCTAGCTCCAATTCATTTTCGGAGGCGTTGTCCTCGTTTAAAAGCTTTTTATACCGATTATAATCCTTCTCCGCTTGGCGAACGCCGATTTTTGCCGCTTCGAGCCTGCTTTCGGCTTGTTTTAATTGAGCCGATATCGTGCGGTCATCGATTACCGCCAAAGTATCACCGGCTTTGACTTTTCTCCCTAAACCAGCGTATAATTCAACTATAGTACCGCCAACTTCCGAGATGACGGTTACCTGTTCAATACCTTCTATTTTTCCTGCGGAGCGGACTACATTAAACATATCCCTGCCTTTTACGACCATCGCCTTCACCGGGACAGACTCATCTACTTTTTTCCCCTCAGGAGGAGAATTGTTGCAGAAGGTGAATGTGAGGACTGCCGAACATAATAAAATAATCAACGATACATCTTTATTTTTCATCATAGGTAAACTCTGCCGTTAAACCCCTTTGTCCGATTAAAGATTCCAATTGGGCGGTTAAAATGTAATAGTTATAAAGGGCGTCGATAAATCCCCCGCGACTGCGAATATATGCTGATTCGGCATCGAGCATATCCACGGTGCTTAACATACCGAGATTATATCGCTGTTTAATTAATTTTAAATTAGCCTCAGCCTGTTGCTTCGCCCTCTCGACGGAGACCACTTTCAATAATGCCGCCTTCATTGTCAAAGCAGTGGATGTTATTTGAAGGCGAAGGGCTTTTTTATCGTCGTTAATTAAGTATTTTTCCGCACGCTCCAAAGCGCGGGCTTTTTTTAGCTCGGAATAATTTCCCAATCCGGTAAATAAGGGAATGTCTATGGATATCGCCGCACTCCAAAATGTCCGCTCATCCAAATAGATGTCATTATCCTTCTGCCAAGAATAATTGTATCCAAAATTAACTTTTGGGAGAATTTGCGAACGTGCGCGCCATACCCCTGCGGAGGCGATTTGTTGCCGAGCTTCCAGCATTTTGAAATTAGGCTGATTTTGGCAGGCGATGTCGAACCATAAATTTATTCGACTGTTGAACAAAGTATCATCTTCCTTCCCGAACAAAGCGTAATCCATACGGAATTTATCGTCGCTGACTTTTTTTAGCGCTGGAAGTTCATTTGTATCGATATCGAGTATATCGGCCAATTCTAACCTCGCCAGACGGAGATTATTCTCCGCATCTACAAGCTGTTGTTCCTTTTCGGCAAGATCAACTTCCCATCTCAATAGGTCAGCCTTGCTTCGCTGTCCTAAATCGTATTGGGACTTTGCTCTATCGAGATCTTTTTGCGATGATAAGTGTGCTTGTTTTTGAACCTGAAGATACTCTTCAGCTCGCAGACAATTAAGATATCCTTTTACCGCAGCGTATTCGATATCCAATTTTTCCTTTTTGTAGTTGCTTTCCTCCATCTTTTTTTGAGCGGCCGCCGTTTTCACATTGGAATAAATCAAACCGCCGTTGAAAATTGGAATTTTCAAGGACAATGATGACTCGAAGGCGTTTTTGGGGGTTGTTATATAATCCGGGAAAAAGCGAATGGGATAATTGATTTGATCCAAAGTATAAGGATCCAAGCGGGTGATATTGGTTTTGAAATCCAAATGAGGCAGAAAGCCGGATATCGCGCTCATCACTCCCCATTTGGCTGCGCTATATTTTTGCTGTGCGGAATTGATACGCAGATTATTTTCCGCAGCGATTCGTTTTACCTGCGCAATATCCCATTTTTGAGCATTACCATAAACAAATCCTGTCAACAATAGGATAATTAATATTACCGCTGCTTTCCTCAAATTAGATCCTCAAAGTCATACACTACCATACATTATACGCTATGAAATATATTATAATAATACTTAATTTACTTACGGTCAAATGATTAAAATAGACCGTATCATCTACTTATCATAATTATAAATAATAAAGCAATTCCCTATAATAAAATTCGTATTGCATCGCCCTCCTTAATTAATTTTTCATTTCGACTTGACAGAAGGGGATCAATTGATTATCTATGTAATGTTATCTAAAACAGCCTCAGTTAATAATGTTTCGTTACTATGAGGCAGAAATAGCTGTTCTGCCTTTCTCAGCCTCAAACTAAATGACATTATTAGGTCAAGGCGGAAATTGTAAATGCATTTGGAGGTATAAATGCAAAATAGTAAGCTCTATGTGGGTAATTTGAAGTATTCGGTTACCAAAGAACAACTGACAGAACTCTTCTCAAATTATGGCGATGTCAAAGAGGTCAATATAATCGAGGGTAAAGGGTTTGGTTTTGTGGAGATGAACGAAGTCTCCGAAGCGGAGAAGGCTAAAGATGAATTGAACGGGTCCGTACTCGAAGGCAGAACCTTGAGAGTGGATGAAGCCCGCCCCCGCAGAAATAAACCAAATAGAAACTTCGGGGGATATTAAGAAGAAAGGCGAATAATAATAAAATTTAAATACTTGAAGTCTCTTTAGACTCCTTTCGTAAAGATGCGCGTCATTATCCATTGCAGGTTTGGCGCGTTTTTATTTTTATTCGATATATCCAAGGGTTTTCAAGCGAAATGCCATTTTATCATCACAGGGCTTTCTCTTCGGGGGAACCATATCAATTTTTGAGAGCGAATCCATTAAGCCTTTCGGCTGAATCCCGAATCCCCGTAAAATCAGATCGTGGACATCAGTCAATTTCTTAGGTTTTTTGTACCTTATATCGAATTTGGGGCTGACTATCAACGCGCTTTGATTGGAGGCGAACGCTGAAATTTGAGGCACTATAAATAAGAAATCGCTTGCATCAATTGATTCGTCTCCATAAAAATAAATATCGCCCGGTTTTATATTCGAGCCGAGTTTGACCTTTATAATCTGATTTGCCGTATCTACCAACGAAACTTCCGTAAAGAGAGTGTCGCCGAGGGAATCAGCGAAAGATTTAAGATATTCCAAAATTCCGCTTACCCTTTCCATTTTTAGGGAATTAGGTATTAAACTAAAAAGGAGGGGTTTATTATTTACAGGTAGAGGATAAAGCGGATGAGTATGCTGAGAGCGCAGATTCACATCCATAGATATCTGAAGTTTGGTATTGAACGCCTCGGCTAATTTATCGGGTTGTATCCTTATCCCGACGGGATGATCACGGTAAGCCATAGCCAATTTCGGATGATTTCCGTTTGATAGACTATCAGCCCACTCGGTAGCCGGCCTCAAGGAATATCCGGACACTAAAATCACTCTGCGCTTATCGGAGATGGATTTCAAAACTCTACCAACAAATCCATCCTCATATTCATAACACCTTTCGATTACCGAGCCGAACCGTTCCATCTCCGAAGGGGTGATATTAAATCCTTTGGCGGCATAATATCGCATAAAGCATCTCTGAGCGACCTCTAACGCTCCCGACCTGATGGCGATAAAATCCGGAAGCTGATAATTTGCAGCCAAAAAATCCAAAACCGACAATATCGCCCTGTCTTTCCTTAACTCCCAAGCCAAAAGTCTCAAACATCTTTCCAAACGAATCGCCCCCGGATCAACACATTCGCCCACCAAATCAGCTAAATTCTGCTCACTTAAAGGGAAATTCAAAAATCTATTCAGAACCTCAATATCAGCCCTTTCCATCTCGTTTTTCGTGGAGAATAGGTTTCCGATTTTGTCATCGATCCCTTCTCCAGACGGAATTATACCCGCATCCATCAGGATATCTTTCAGTTGTGGAGGGTAGATAGAATTATTCGGACAGAGTAGTAAACGATCGGAAATTATAATCGCTCCGCAACTATCCGGGGTATGGGTTAAAGGGATATTGATAAAAAGGGAGCTTACACCGTTATCAGCGAGTTCGTCCCAAAGGGGGGGGAATCTCATCTCCGTTCTCCCGGAAACAAGAAAGCGGTTTCGGGTATTATCGCACCAGTATGCCGCAGTTATGCCATTATCTCCAGCTGGAATACCGGTAAGGATTTCGGAAGAAACCGTAGCATCATCAAAAATCCCGTTTTGGGGAGGTTGAATGGAGAATTTCTCCCCCTTTTTAATCAATTCTTTTATATGCGGCATCCTACCGGCAGACAGCATTCTATTAAAAATATCCGGATTTAGGGGTCCCATATCTATTAAACAAACAATCCCTTCGCCCTTTGAAGATATCCCTTCGGAAATATCCGGTTTATTATGACCGCTGTTTTTGGAACACCCCGACAGAAATAAAACTGAAAACAACAGCAAAACAAGGGGGGATAAGATAGCCGTATAGCTGTCCCATCGGTGTATATTTGACGGCAATAATAATCCCAAGCGTTTTATAGTTGAAATAATCATTGAATTATTTAACTTAAAATTATCCCAAAGGGCAAGTCAAAAGACGAATATTTCGCTAAAAAAGGCTTGACGAAAAAACATTATTTCATTAAGATACATAATTGGAATTTAATTTTGAGGATATCGATATGATGATGGCAAAAGCTTCAACGAAGAAATCGGACGATACATTAGGCTTTACCTCGGCGAATTACTGGTTGTTCGCAATTGGAATCATAATTATTATCATCGGTTTTATCACTCTGAAAATGGGTTCGATAACACTTGCCCCTATTTTGTTGGTTTTCGGCTACTGCGTGATGATACCGATCGCCATAATGTATCGAGCCGAAAAAGATGGGGACAACTCCAAAGGCAAAACCTCCGATTAACGGCGGGCGAGGGATTATTTTCCACATCCATTATAAGATTATCACCTAAACGGCAAAGATGATGAGGGTTTTATTTGTAGTTTCGAGCCTTCTTGTGGGGGGAGCAGAGACCCAGAACCTTCAAAGGTTTTTGAGATTGCGTAACTACAACTTCGATTTCGTCGTCACCGCTACACAGGATGCCGGTCCCTTCGCTCAGGAATATATCAACGCCGGATTCAAGGTCTATTCGAACCTGTTGAGAAATCGCTTCGATCTGCTCGGCGCATATAGGATAAGAAATCTAATCAAAAGGGAAAAAATCGATTTGGTTTATACCAGCGGTTTTGGGGATTCGCTCTTTTATGGAAGATTAGGAGGAAAACTTGCAGGGGTCAAGGGAGTTGTCAGTACTTTGTTTATGCTCGGTAGATTGGACCGCCCCGGGGCAAAGGTAGAATACTTCAATAACAAAACCCATTCTTTAACCACCGTCTATCAAACTTGCTCCGTTACTCTGATGGATTACTTAATCAATAAGATGGGATATCCCAAAGATAAAATAGTAGTTATATATGATGGTATCGATATATCCAAATTCTCCCCCGAACCGCCACCCGCCGATTTATATGAGGAGCTTGGAATCTCAAAAGACAATCCGATTGTCGGGATGGTGGGGAGTTTATATCCGTATAAACGCCCCGACCTTTTTGTCGAGATGGCTCGTATCGTGCATAAACAAAACCCGCAAGTCTCCTTTTTAATCGCCGGTGATGGAAAAGAAAGAGCAAAGGTCGAATCCCTTATTGAGCGTTATAATCTCCGGAATACGGTTTTTATGCTAGGTTATCGCAAAGATATTCCGAAATTATTAAGGCTATATGATATTTTGGTGCTACCTTCCGATACCGAGGCATTCCCTAACATTTTAATGGAAGCCGGCGCTACCGGAAAGTCGGTTGTTTCCACAAAAGTGGGGGGGGCGGGGGAAATCGTCGATGATGGAGTTAACGGTTATCTGGTTCCCCCCAACGATGCCGAAAAACTCGCTGAAAAAGTCCTTCACCTCTTATCCGACAAAAAGCTCCGAATGAGGATGGGAAAAATCGCCCGTCAAAAAGTGGTTGAGAATTTCTCCATTGAAAAAATCTCGAATCAATTGGGCGAACTTTTCGAAAAGGTTTATGGAAGGGAAAAAATTACGCCCGGGCTATTTAAATAAATATGGCGCCCCGCAGAATTGAACTGCGGACACACGGATTTTCAGTCCGTTGCTCTACCAACTGAGCTAGGGCGCCTTAGTAGTTTATCTATATTGAAGCTTTTATCATTACAGCCATCAGCTTAAAAGGGCTTGTGGCAAAAAAACAGATTAAAAATTATTCCCCTTCAAGTCAAGCCTTTTATAATCATCGGATAAAATAATTTGGTAATTTAAGAATCTACAATACCTTAATGGGACCTTCCGCTTTACCCTGAATAAACTGCTGAACAACGGGGTTATCGGTGGCTTTCACTTCTTCTGGGGTGCCGACGAAAATTATCCTGCCCTCATAAAGCATCGCTATCCTGTCGGAGATTTTATAAGCGGAAACCATATCGTGAGTAACACAAATCGAGGTGATATTAAGCTCTTTCCTCATCCGAATAATTAAATCATTGATAGCATCCGCCATAATCGGATCCAATCCCGTAGTCGGCTCATCATAAAGGATAAATTCCGGGTCCATACTGATAGCCCGCGCCAATCCTACACGCTTCCGCATACCGCCGGAAAGCTCCTCCGGTTTAAGGTGTTCCACATTTACCAATCCAACCAACCGCAGTTTTTCGGTAGCTATTTTTTGGATTTGGGGTTCAGGTATATTTGTATGTTCGCGGAGAGCAAGGCCTACATTCTCATCCACGGTCATTGAATCGAATAAAGCGGCTCCCTGAAATAACATCCCGAACCTTTGACGATAAGCGGTTAGCTCCTTTCTGTTGAATTCAAAGATGTTTTTCCCTTCGATAAGTATTTTTCCGGAATCGGGTTCCATCAGCCTTATAATATGTTTCAGCATCACTGATTTTCCTACGCCGGAGCGCCCGATAATGGTCAGGGTTTCCCCTTTATTTATTGTTAAGGAAGCGCCGTTTAGAACCCGTTTGTCCCCGAAGGATTTATACAATTCGATCAATTCCAACATATTACAATTATATACTTAAAAAAATATTAAAATGCTTTTTCATACTTATATAATTTAAGCTTATTTAATACCAAAAGCAAAAATAATGATAATATGAATTCTTTGCTAATTATTTTACAGGATAGAGATATCTATTGGCGGATATCAATTTTTGTATCCGCTCAATTATTGTGCGTATCAAAATCCAATGCATAATAATTGTGCATCTTTTTCTTTTGGGAGTGGATATTGATTATACTATTTTATTGAGATATAATCAGATAGGAGCTTATTTTGTTTTTGGCACGATATTTGATAGGTAAAGGGTAGCAGGTTTAAAAATAAGGAGGAATTCTATGAAAAGATTAATTGGTTTACTGGTAGTTTTATTTTTATTCGCCTCGACGGTAATGCTATTTTCCGGTTGCGATAAGAAATGCACCGATACGGTGGAAGTCTCGCCTCCGGGAGTTCCCTCAGGGGTATATTCCATTACCGGCGATAGGATGGTCACTATTGTCTGGGCTCCGGTTAACGAAGTGAATTTAGACCATTATAATGTTTGGCAGGCGGATAATGCGGTTGGTCCTTATACCGAAATCGGAGAGACGACCGACAATCAATTTGTGGCAACCGAATTGACAAACGGTGATACTTATTACTTCGCTGTATCTTCGGTTGATATTTACGGAAATGAAAGCGATTTATCTTACGAGACCATTTTTGATACGCCCCGCCCCGATGGTTCGGCGACGCTGAAGGATTATAATTATTATCCGGAGTCGTCCGGTTTCTCTTTCGCCAATGAACAGGTTGTGCCTTACGATGACGCCTCCGCGGATGTGTATGTTGATTACGACGAGAACTCGGATGCCTTTTTCCTCAATGTTGGCAGGGATTTGACCGACCTGCAGGATTTCGGTTATACCGATAACTTGAACGATATCGATTATGCTCCCTTAAACGGATGGTCGGATTTGGGGTATGCGGAACTCATTTTAGGGCATAGTTATATCGTTTGGACCGCCGATAATCATTATGGGGTATTGAGAGTTACAAGTATGAGTAAAAGTACCTATCAAGTTGGTTTCGATTGGGCATATCAGACCGATTTGGGAAACCGCGAACTTAAAGTAGGCACAGGTGAAAAGGTTAAAAAAATCGTTTCAAAATAACGATTGCGGAATAAAAGAGAAAGTGGAAAAGATGCGTAAATACAATAAAATAATAATGGCGGCTTTGCTGCTGATTCCAATATTATGGACAGCCGCATTCGCCCAGCAACCGAGCGGGTTGCAGTATAAACCGAACCTGAAAATTCAGGTTTGGACGAATAAGGGGGACGGAAACACATTTTACCGGGGCGAAGATTTGGTAGTCTATTTTCGGGCGAATATGGATTGCTATGCCCTTGTCTATGAAATAGATAGCAACGGGAATATTAATGTTCTATTTCCGGAAAATCCGCATGGCGATAATTTTATCACTGCGGACAGGACATATAGAATCCCTCCGCTCAATGCGGATTATCGTATGGAAGTCGGCGGTGCGGCCGGGGATGAATATGTTTATGCGGTTGCATCTCCAACCCGCTTCGATGCTCCGGAATGGATGCTTTATTGGGGGCGCGAATATAACTACATAGATGACGATTGGATTACGGATGCGTCATCGGGCAGAAATAATACGCTTAATGATATTATCAATCGCTTGTCTGCGGAGAATGGCGGATATTATGTCAGCGATTTTGCATCGTTTAATATCGAGCCCAGATATCGGAATTATTTTTACCATCCCGCATCCTATTACCATTACCGCTACGGTTCCCTTTGGATCGGCACCGATTATCCGGGATGTGAGGTTTATATCGATGGGGTATTTTATGGTGTCGGCCCACTTTACATTCCAAGTATCTTGATGGGGGGACATGCGATAATATTGTATTATAACGGATTCCCCTGCTGGCAGGATTATGTTTGGATCGATTACGGGAGGTATTATCGGATAAGCGCATCGATAGAATATCGCTATATTCGATATACCGGGATTAAGGTGCGCTATAAGTATTGGGCGAATTGGGACTTCGGCGGAAAGAAATATCGGAGACCGGAACGATATAAGCGATTCGGGGGATATACTTATAAGCATCCGGAAACTGTTTGGGTCGCAGCCAAATCCAAAACTACCCATTACTACAAGAGATATTATAAAAATGGGGAAGGTGCAAAATACCGAAGCCCGATTGTGAAAAAGTATAAGGGTTCATCAAAATACAGGAACGCTTCCTATAAATATAAGACTCAGGAAACCAAGGGAAAGATAATATATAAAGATGAGCGTAAAGGAAATTATAAATCCAAGGGGATAAGTAAATCGGGATACGAGGAAAAAGGTTACGATTTGGGCAAGAATAAGGGCAAAGAAGTTTATAAGAAAGAGAAAACAAGCTCCCAAAAGAAAGTCTATGAAAAATCCAAATCCGAAAAAAGCACTAAGGCTAAGCAATCATCCGTAAAATCAAAAAGCTCTATCTCAAATTCAAAATATAAGAGTTCGAGCAAAAGTTCAAAAAACAAAACAGGACGGAATAAGAAATGAAATCGATAGGTCCTCGTTCGATTTTGCATCTGATTATTATTGTGTTATTTTCCCTCTGTTTTACCGTAAGCTACGCTGATGCGGGATTAATCAAAAAGGAACATAAGACTAATACGGATAAACGGAAAACTTCCCGCATCAGCCAAAATACGAAAAAAGTAGCCAAAAATAACGCGGAAAATAAAGCGGGAAAACATAAGGATAATACGACACTTAATAAAAACAAAGCCGATTCAATAAAGTATGATATATTTATTGATAAAAACCGTGACGGCTTAAACGACCGAATGAGAAAGTCCACCATCAAGACGAATATTAAGAAACCGAAGGGAAAACATTATATTCGATCTCATTCCAAGAATACAAAGACTAAAACCAAAAAAATTAAAAAGGTTGGCAAGTAGTCGAAATAAGTAATATATTATGGTAAATCCAAGTTGGTTGAGGAGTAGGCTGTAAGTCGGAACAAGACGGTTCGGATTTCGTAATGGAATTATATCGTTAAATGGTGTTTCGATACAGCTACGGGGATATATTTGTTTTATTCCCGGGATAATCTTATATAGGAGGAAGTTAATGTCTATTAGGAAACGCAAAGTTATATTAGGGTCGGTTATTTTTTTGATATTTTTGGGGATTTTTGCGACAACTATTGCTCAATCGCCTCATGATTCGATGTTCACATACGCCCGCCTTTTCACCGATATAGCTTTTCGCATCAATGCGCGTTATGTGGAAAAGCTCGATCCTAAAGATTTGGTCTATTCCGGCATCAGGGGGATGATTAATACTCTTGACCCGTTCACAGAGTTTTTGGAGACAAAGGATTATGACCGCCTGATGGAGGCTACCAAGGGGAAATACAGCGGGTTGGGGATGACAATTTTCCAAAAGGATGGTTGGATTACGGTTGTCTCTCCGATGGAGGGAACTCCCGCCTATAGAATGGGATTGCGTTCGGGAGATAGAATTATAAAAATTGATGGAAAATCGACGAAAGGGATATCCACCGAGGAGGCGAGTAAACTTATGAGGGGAGAGGCCGGCACAAAAGTCAAGCTGACCATCCAGCGTGAGGGATTAGCCGAACCGCTTGAATACGAACTCGAACGGGCGGTGATTGAGATTAAAACGGTTCCTTATTATGGATTCGCCGAGGATAAGGTAGGGTATATCCGTTTCGCTCGCTTTGGGACCGAATCGGAAAATGAATTGGAGAATGCTATCGCCGAATTGAAAAACAAAGGGATGACCTCGCTGATTTTGGATATCCGTTCCAATGGTGGGGGATTGCTTACGCAAGCTGTAAAAACGAGTAATCTTTTCCTGAAAAAAGGCGATGAGATCGTTTCCACCAAAGGACGGATAAGCGATCAGAACCGAACTTATGAGGCTAAAGAAGAGCCTCTTTTGCCTGATATACCGATGGTGGTTTTGGTGGATGGTAACAGCGCATCCGCATCGGAAATTCTTTCGGGAGCGATTCAGGACTGGGATAGGGGGGTGATTATCGGTAATGAAACTTTCGGAAAAGGATTGGTTCAACAGATATATCCGCTTTCCAATAAGACGGCGCTTAAATTAACGACTGCAAAATGGTATATGCCCTCGGGGAGATGTATTCAAAAAGAGTCTCGTTTTCATCGTTGGAATTCCGATAGCCTCGCAAATGGGATTACCCCCCCCTCGGAGGGCGATACTTCGAAAACTGTCTCCGACTCAACGAAAATAATCTATTACACTAAAGGCGGACGCATCGTTTATGGCGGCGGTGGCGTTAAACCTGATATTGAAGTGGAAAGGAAGGACTTATCCACATTGATGCTTAACCTTGAGCGCTTATCTATGTTTTTCGATTTTGCCGTGCATTATACGACGGAGCATCCCGATATACCGGAAGATTTTAAGGTTACCGATGAAATGGTTGCTCAATTCCGTCAATTCTTGAAGGAGAAAGATTTCACCTATAAAAATGAAATAGAAATGGAATTGAGTAAAATGGAGAAAGTTGCTGAAAAGCAAGGCAAAACGGATGAGTTACAGCCCTTGTTCGACCAGATTTACTCGCAAATAGAAAAAATGAAAGAAGATGAGTTTTCCGAATCGCTCGATGAGATAAAGCGTTCGATAAAACGCGATATTCTAACCAAACTATACGGTGAGAAAGCATTATATGAGCAGTTGGTATTAAAAACCGACCCTTATGTTAAACGCGCCTTGGAAGTGTTGCGGAATAAAAAGGAATACGCTTCCATATTAAAGGGCTGATAATAAATCATATTGCCGAATCTCGCGTAAAGCCCTGCATTTCAGCGGGGCTTTTTTGCGCTTGTTCAAAAAAATGGGGTTGGCTTTTATTTGTTGTTTATGATACTTGCATTTATAAACGAATTTAATATATATTACTTGTTTTGATAATAATATATCTAAAGGAGGAATAAAATTGGGTAAAATAATAGGAATTGATTTGGGAACAACAAATTCTTGCGTGGCGGTAATGGAAGGTGGGGAGCCGAAGGTAATTCCGAATGCGGAAGGTTCCCGCACAACGCCGTCTGTAGTCGCTTTCACGAAAACAGGAGAACGCCTTGTCGGGCAAATTGCAAAAAGACAGGCGATAACCAATCCCGAGAATACGATATTTTCGATAAAGCGCTTTATGGGAAGACGCCACAGTGAAATCGCCGAGGAGGAAAAATTAGTGCCGTATAAAGTTGTGGGTGCGCCAAACGATGATTGTCGGATTGTCGTTACGGGTAAGGAATATGCTCCCCCTGAGATTTCTGCGATGATTTTGCAGAACCTCAAACAAACCGCGGAGGATTATCTCGGGGAAAAGGTAACCGAAGCGGTTATCACTGTTCCCGCATATTTCAACGATTCCCAAAGACAAGCAACCAAAGATGCCGGGAAGATAGCCGGCCTCGATGTCAAAAGAATTATAAATGAACCGACAGCGGCATCATTGGCTTATGGTTTGGATAAGAAAAAAGATGAGAAGATAGCTGTTTATGATTTAGGTGGTGGGACATTCGATATCTCTATTTTGGAGCTTGGGGATGGAGTTTTTGAGGTCAAATCGACCAACGGAGACACCCACCTTGGCGGAGATGATTTCGATCAGAGGGTTATCGATTGGATTGCGGACGAATTTATGAAATCCGATAGCATCGATCTCCGTAAGGACAAAATGGCTCTTCAACGGCTTAAAGAAGCGGCGGAAAAAGCAAAATGCGAATTATCGACAACCCTTCAAACTTCCATCAATCTGCCTTTCATTACGGCGGATGCCTCCGGTCCGAGACATCTCGATTTGACCTTGACTCGGGCAAAACTGGAACAATTATGTGAGGATTTGCTTGAAAGAACCGTCGGCCCCTGCAAGCGAGCTCTCTCGGATGCGGGGTTGAACGCTTCCGACATCAACGAGGTAATTTTGGTTGGCGGGATGACTCGTATGCCGAAAGTTCGGGAATTGGTCAAGGAATTGTTTGGGAAGGAGCCGAACAAAGGTGTAAACCCGGACGAAGTAGTAGCTATCGGAGCGGCTATACAGGGCGGAGTGTTGGCCGGTGATGTGAAGGATGTTTTGCTTTTGGATGTTACGCCCCTTTCGCTGGGAATTGAGACTCTCGGCGGCGTAATGACCAAACTGATAGAGAGAAACACAACTATCCCGACGCGTAAATCCCAGATATTTTCCACCGCTGCGGATAACCAGCCTGCGGTCTCGATCCATGTCCTGCAGGGAGAAAGGGAATTGGCACTTGACAATCGCAGCTTGGGGCGGTTCGATTTGGTTGATATTCCCCCGGCGCCGCGAGGTATTCCTCAGATTGAGGTTACTTTCGATATCGACGCCAACGGTATTTTAAATGTTTCGGCGAAGGATTTGGGAACGGGGAAACAGCAATCGATAAAGATACAATCCTCGTCCGGATTGTCTGATGAGGAAATTAAGCGAATGATTAAGGATGCCGAATCCCATGCTGATGAGGATGTAAAGAAAAAGGAATTGATAGAGGCGCGGAATAAGGGCGATCAAACAATTTATCAAACGGAGAAAACCCTAAAAGAATATGGCGATAAGATATCCGAAGAGGACAAGCAAAAAGTTCAGGATGCTCTGGAGAAACTAAAGGCTGCGCTCAAATCGGAATCGAAAGAGATTATCGAGGCGAAAATAGAGGAAGTTATCGGCGCTTCCCATAAATTAGCCGAGGAAATGTATAAATCCGCTTCCCAACAACAGCAAACCGATCGAACCGAGTCCCGGCAGGAAACTCCCCAAGGTGAAACCAAATCCCAAAATACTTCTTCGGGTGGAGAGAAGACTGAAGGTGCGGAGGATGCTGATTTTGAGGTGGTGGACGGCGATGGGGATAAATAAAACCAAAAAATCTAAGGGAGAATATTATGCCTGAATTCGACAAACTTGCGGATACCGCTCTTACTTTTGCTAAAAGATGGGGGGCTAAATATGCTGATGTCCGTTTCGTCCGAACCGAGTATGAAACCATTGAGGTTGCCAATGGAATTCCCGAACTGATAAATCGGACATTCGATTTCGGAGTTGGAGTGCGGGTCATCTCCAATGGCGCTTGGGGGTTTGCCGCTACCGCCGATGTGTCTAAAAAAGCTATCCACAACACTGCCGCTTTAGCCGTAAAAATTGCCAAAGCCTCCGCAAAACTCAAAATCTCCCCAATTGTCTTATCAGAAATAAAGCCGGTAGGCGGGCAATATTCAACTCCCGTAAATATCGACCCTTTTAATGTCCCGCTCAAAGAGAAGATAGAATATTCCACCGAGCTGTGCCGTTTAATGGCGAAGACCAAAGGATTGACCAAGACATCGGTATCGATGGATTTCAAGAAAATTTATGAATACTTCGCCTCAACGGAAGGGTCCGTTATCGAGCAGAATATAATTCATTCCGGCGCGGGAATACAATGCACCGCCGGGAAAGGGCATCGCAACAGGGCGCTGCGCTCATATCCAAATTCCTCAGGGGGACAGTTCGAAACCAAAGGGTATGAGCTCATAAAGGAACTGGATTTCGAGAAAAACGCCCCCGTAATTGCTGAGGAGGCAGCCGCGCTGCTCTCAGCAAAGGAATGTCCCTCTGGGATAAAGGATATCATTCTGGATGGACCTATGCTCAGCCTTCAAATACATGAGTCGATAGGTCATGCTCTTGAGCTGGACAGGGTTTTCGGTATGGAGCGGAATTTTTCCGGGACCAGTTATGCCACACCGGATAAGCTGGGAAAATTAAAGATCGGTTCGGACATAGTGAACTTTGTCTCCGATGCCACCGCTTTTTTCGGCTTGGGAACCTTCGGTTATGATGATGAGGGGGTGAAAGCTCATAAAGTCGATTTGATTAAAAACGGGGTTTTAGTCGGTTATGAATCCTCCCGCGAAACAGCAGCCCGTTTAGGACTCAAATCATCCGGCGCTGCCAGAGCCGATGGCTGGGGGAATGTCCCTATTGTGCGGATGACCAATACCAATCTCCTGCCCGGGGATAAAACTTTCAACGATTTAATCTCGGGGATTGACGATGGCATCTATATGAAAACCGTTTCCAGCTGGTCTATCGATGATACACGGGAATCATTTACAATGGGCACCGAAATCGGTTGGGAGATAAAAAACGGCAAGTTGGGCGATATGATTAAAAAGCCCACATACTCGGGCAAAACTATCGAATTTTGGAATTCCTGCGATGCAATCGGTAATAAGAGTATGTATAAAATTTGGGGAACACCGAATTGCGGGAAAGGACAACCGGCGCAGAACGCCCGTGTAGGGCAGGGTTGCAGTCCCTCTAGGTTTAGGAATGTGAAGGTTGGCGTTTAAGGAATATCGATTTCCGATTTCTTGATTTTAATTTAACGAATACCTAAAACTGAGGAAATATGGATAAGAGAGAATATAAAATCGCTGTCATTTCGGGGGATGGAATCGGTCCTGAGGTAATTAGGGAAGGGCTGAAGGTAATCGAAACGGTATCGGAGATCAGCGGTTTTAATTATAGTATCAAGGAATATCCGTACGGCTCGGAGCATTATCTCTCCACCGGTGAATTGTTTCCCGATTCGGTGTTGGAGGAGATGAAAGGCTTCGATGCTATCTATCTCGGCGCCATCGGTGATCCAAGGGTAGAGCCGGGATTGGTGGAACATGCCATTATCTCTTCGATACGCTTCAAATTGGATTTATATGTCAATTTGCGCCCTATCAAGGCTTATGCCGATTGGCTCATCCCCTTGAAAGGTAAAACCGCAAAGGATATCGATTTTATCGTGGTCAGGGAAAATACCGAAGACCTTTACACCAACATCGGCGGAATTTTCAAAAAGGGAACGCCTGACGAAGTTGCTGTTGCCCAGATGATATTCACCCGCAAGGGGGTTGAAAGGGCTGTTCGATACGCCTTTGAATTAGCGAGATCCCGAAATCAAGGCAGGAAGGTAACATTGGTCGATAAAGCTAACGCTATCAGGGCAATGGATATTTGGACCCGCATTTTTGCGGAGGTCGGCGAGGAATATCCCGATATCGAAAAAGATCACGCTTATGTTGATGCTTGCTGTATGTGGATGATTAAAAATCCGGAGGATTTCGATGTTATCGTGGTCAACAATATCTTTGGCGACATAATAACCGATTTGGGATCGATGCTTCAGGGGGGGATGGGAGTTGCCGCTTCGGGCAATATACATCCGGGGAGGATTTCGATGTTCGAGCCGATCCACGGTTCCGCCCCGAAATATAAGGGGCAGAACAGGGCTAATCCATTAGCGGCGATAGCGGCGGCTTCGATGATGTTGGATTATTTAGGTGAACACAAAGCGAGCCAAGCGATTGAAACTGCGGTGGGAGAGCTTTTGCGCGGTGGTGAAATAAAGGACCTATCGGCATCAAGTGGCTTGAAAACCTCCGAAATCGGTGATATGGTCGTGAAAAAACTTAAAGAAAATTCATAGTTATCAAATTTTATCGTTGCTAATTTTCGGAATTTAATTATATTTGATAAAATAAATAAAGTATAGCGGTTTGTTATGGGAGATGATACAGTGTTAAAGGATAAAGTGAAAACGGTATTGGATAGCATAAGAGGTTATCTTCAGGCTGACGGCGGCGATGTGGAATTGGTGGATGTGTCCGATGAGGGCGTAGTCTCGGTAAGGTTGACCGGAGCTTGCGGCGGATGTCCTATGTCTCAATTGACGCTTCAGATGGGAATTGAACGCACCCTTAAAGAACATATACCGGAAGTCAAAAGTGTTGTAGCCGTTAATTAGCGCTATTGGAAAAAGATCCCCTTTGGGGGATTATTATAACTTATGTTCTCAAAGCTCCCCTATCGATAGGGAGCTTTTTATATCAGTATCCCTGCTATGCAGGCGGTTGTAAAAGACGCGAAGGCCCCGGCCATAAGCGCCCTCACCCCCAGTTTCGCCAAATCCGAACGCCTCGAAGGAGCAATCCCGCCTATCCCCCCGATTTGAATACCTATCGATCCCAGATTGGCAAAACCGCAAAGTGCATAGGCGGCGATTACTTTTGAGCGGGGGTCCAACGAGCCGGCGATACTTTGAAGCTTCAGGTAAGCGACGAACTCGTTAATCATTACTTTTGTCCCCAAAAGATCGCCGAAGTTTGCGGCATCTTTCCACGGAACTCCCATAAGGAAGGCGATGGGCGAAAATATCTTCCCAAAAATGAAAGCCAAAGTTAGTTTGTCATTGATCAGCCCTAGAATAACATTGACCAACGCCACCAACGCCAAAAAAGCGATAAGCATTGCCGCCACATTCAAAGCCAACCGCAATCCATCGGCAGCGCCTCTGGAGGCGGCATCGATTCCGTTTTTATCTATCTTTTCGATTTTTATATCGACTCTGCCGGCGGTCGCTGATTTTTCCGTTTCGGGATAAATTATTTTCGCCATCATCAAGGCTGCCGGAGCGGACATTACGCTTGCCGCTACCAAATGCCCGGCTATATTCGGGACCGATGCTTTCAGAAGTCCCACATAAGCGGCTAATACTCCCCCGGCGATAGTGGCGAATCCGCCGGTCATAACCGCGGTCAACTCCGACATAGTCATCGTTTTAACGAATGGCTTGACCAAGAGAGGAGCTTCGGTCTGCCCTACAAAAATATTGGCGGCGCAGGAAAGCGATTCCGAACCGGAGGTCTTCATCGTTTTCGCCATTATTTTTGCTATCCAGAGGACTAACCGTTGCATTATGCCGTAATGGTAGAGGACGGTCATTAAAGAGGAGAAGAAAATTATTGTAGGCAGAACATTAAAGGCGAAGAACGCCATTCCATTATTAACCACAAGGGTCCCGGTAGGCGAAAAGGCGCCTGAGGATGGATCCAGATTCCCAACCGGGACGAATTTATTGATTAGGTTGCCGAAAACAAAGCCGGAGCCCGCCTCGGTGCATTTTAGAATTGCCATTACGATATCATTTATTTCCTCGAAAACCCATTCGCCCGGACGGGTTTTTAGTATCAAGAGGGCGAATATCAACTGAAGCCCGAATCCCCAGATTACGGCGCGCCAATTTATTTTCCTTCGATTGTTGCTCAAAAGATAAGCTATCCCGATGAAAAATATTATGCCCAATATCCCGGTAAACCTTTGCATATTCCTCCTCTATTACTCTGCCTTTATAAGATATAAGACAGATATGTTCAACCCGCAAATGATATTTTTTATGGGGCTTCTTTATAAGAAAGTGCTCTATGGGATTAATTTCGCGGAAAAGTGTGGGGGGGTCGGAAATCTAACCTATACCGAGTACTATTTTTGCGGTTGCGAAGTAGATAAACAGCCCTGTAATATCCACAATCGTCGTCAAGGCGGGACTGGCTACTACCGCCGGATCGAATTTCAGCTTCACCGCCGCCAGGGGCAATAAAGCTCCGATTAGCGTAGCAGTGATGACCTGCAATGCTAATGCCATTGCAATAGCGATTCCAATTGAGCTTACCGAATACCCCACAGGGAGATTTGTCCTTCCTGCAAGCAGGACAACTCTCCCATAGGCCAAAATCGCCAGGATGAAGCCGAGCAACAGGGCTACCTTCAATTCTTTTTTTAGCACTCGAAAAACATCTTTCGGAGATATCTCTTGCATCGCTAAAGCTCTAACAACAAGCGTTGATGATTGGCTACCCGTATTACCGCCAGTATCAGCGAGCATCGGCATAAATGTGGCAAGCACGGCGAACTGGAGGAGAAGCCCCTCAAAACTTTGGACAATAAATCCGGAGATAAGCCCCAAACCCGCCAAAACTATAATCCAACCACATCTGTTTTTGAAATGCACCCAGGCTGAAGTATGAAGATAAACTCCAACCTCATGTTCTCCGCCTATAGCCATCAGTTTTTCCATATCTTCCGTTTGTTCCTGAGTGATGATGTCTAATGCGTCATCGTGGGTGATAATTCCAACTAAAACATTTTTCTCATTTACCACAGGAATAGCGATGAGATCATATTTTTGAATTTTTCTGGCTGCGGATTCTTGATCATCGGAGGCCCGAGAAAAAACCATATCACGATGCATTATCTTCGTTATTTTGGTTTGAGGTGCCGCGAGGATCAAATCTTTGAGGGATACAAAACCCATAAGGTGTCGATCCTCATCCAAAACATAAGCGTAATAGATGGTTTCTTTGTCCGGAGCCTCATGGCGGAGTTTATCTATTGCTTCTTCGGCGGTTAGATTGGGGGATAACACGGCATAATCCGAGGTCATCACGGCACCGGCGGTGCCTTCGGCATAGGATGAAAGCCTCCTGATATCCTCCCGCTCCGCTTTAGCCATCGCCCACAATATTGTTTCCTGCCTGTTTTCAGGTAGATTTTTGAAGAGATTCACGCGATCATCTGGAGCCATATCGGAGAGTAATTGTGCCAGTTCTTCGCGATTTAGCATATCGGCGATCTCCATTTGTTGCCATTCTTCGAGGTGGCTGAATATTTCCGCCCTCAATTCCGGTTGGAGATTGAATAATATCCTCCACGCCTCGGCAGCTGATAGTGCTTCCAAAAATTCCGCTATTATCGCCGGATGCGATTCGGCACAAAAGCTACGAAGCCCCTCGATATCATTTTTGCGAATAAATTCCCGTAGCTCAGGAGCTAACAATGGATTTTTCATACTATCCTCGGTCCAATTATGATGGATGGTAATGCCGAAATTCTTCTGCGAATTTTTATAGTCGAATATCCCTAAACTAAAAAAATACCCATCCTGAAGTAAAGGGATTAATTTCGTTTTATTCTTTCTATGAGTCTGTTTGGTGATGGGGGGATATTTTCCCTTTGAATATTTTGAATCGGTTTCGCGGTTCCCACTTAAAATAGGACTTGTTTATAATTCCAAAAAACCTATTTTATTATAATAGCAACAAATTTGGAATGAACCATAGGGTTTATTATTCGGAGTATTTTATGAATTCACTGACAGGAAATAGATTTTGGGCTATATTATGGAAAAACACTAAAGAGGGAATAATCTCCGGCGTTTTGGGGGGAATATTGGGGGGATTAGTATATGCATTGATAGAAGCGGTAATACTGAGTTTTTATAAACCGACATTGCTTTTGACAGCTCTCGCCTATTATCCTTTGTACGGTATCCGATACGGCATTGTTTTCGGGGTTATAATTTCGCTCCTATACATATTCTTTCCGAAAAGATCAAAGATTAAATATCTAAATGAAATTCTTTTTATATCCATCGCTATTATGCCTTTGGGGCCCCAATTAAGCATAATATTACGCCGTACAAGCCTAAATCTAGGTCAATTGTCTATTACGGGTATAATCTCCTATACATTGATATTCGCAATCCTATGGTTTTTTTACCTATTAGTAATATTCTTTCTAAAAAGATTAGGAAAGGCTATTGGATTAGGCTGGAGGAAGTTTGGTTATATAGTTTATGCGTTTGTAACGGCCATTCTTGCGCTGCTTGTTATATCTACCTCATCGTCGGAAGGTTATTTCGAACCTTATAATGAAACCGATAATGTCAAAGTAAAAGATGAGCCATATGTATTCTTGATTATTGTCGATACATTGCGTCACGATTGGTTGTCCCCATATGGTTATAATATAAATACTCCCAACATTCAAAATCTTTGTGATGATGGCATCTTATATCAAAATATGTTTTCCCAATGCTCGTGGACAAGGCCATCGATTGCAAGCATTATGACATCATTATATCCGTCTCAGCATGGTGTAGAGTCATTTATTGACATCCTTAATCCTAATAGTAAAACATTAGCTTTATCATTGAGAAGGGCGGGTTATTATACCGTTGGTTTTTGCAATAACCCCCACTTGCTTGCGGCGAATAATTTCAATATTGGGTTTAATTACTATAAATACCTCGCTCCATTAGAACTACTGCCGGTTGATGACAATGCTCCCACTTTGGATTTCGTTAATTATTTGGGAAGATTCGCTAAAAGGCGTTTCTTGCAATTCTATCCCGAAAAAGCTGTAAAGTTTTATTATCATGATGCTATCGATGTGACCAATAAAGTAATTGATTGGGTATCAAAAAATGAAGATAAAAAGTTTTTTATGTTTATTCATTATATGGATCCCCATGGACCCTATTTCAAACATCCCTATAATGGTGAATATTACAAACCTCCTACCAACTGGCGGGAGAGCAACTATTCACCTGATACAATGGAATATGCGGCTGGTTTGTACCGAGAGGATGTTGAATACTTAGATAAAGGGATAGGTGTCCTGTTCGATTATCTTAAAAATCAGGGGATTTACGACAATTCTTTAATCATTTTAACCGCCGACCATGGAGAGGAGTTTTATGATCATAAGGGGGCGACCCATGGAAGAACACTCTATGAGGAAATGACACATGTTCCTCTGATATTAAAACTCCCTCATTCGGAGAAAAGAGGAACTGTCGATAAGCATCTCGTTCAATCCGTAGATATCGCTCCTACAGCTGCGAATTTTGTCGGTGCGGAATTTTTCAAGGATTGGCAAGGGAAGGATATATTTTCAAATGGAATAACAAATTGGAGCATAGCCCAACTGAAAAAGGCAGGTCTAAGGCCCACAGCCATCAGGAACTTGAAGGAGAAATTATATATAACCTATAATACTGATAAAACGCTCCCCCCTGTCGGATATTATGATATAATAAAGGATCCGAAAGAACAGCACAATTTAGCGGCGGATTCCTCTTATAGAGGTAAAATAAAGGCACTAGAAGATACCTTAAATTACTTAAACTCGATTTTGTCCGCTAAAGGAACACAGGCAATGCAGAGAGAACTTGATAGCACTACAAAGGAACGGCTAAAGGCTTTAGGATATATAGAGGGCTAAATTTCATAGGTGCTATGAAACAGTGTTTTTTGTTGCGATATATCTATAGTAAATGCGAAAATGGATTTTGGGGTTGCGATTTAACCCTATTGTATTTTTATTTTAAACCATACTTTAATTTAGATATAATGAGCCATATTCATTTGGAAATCCTTATATTCACTCTTTTTGGGGAGGTGTTATGAATAGATATATTTCTCTCCTACTTATCGCTGTCCTATATTTTTCACTTGAACCAGCTTCTTCTTATGCGACCATTGTAGGAGGTGATGTCTGGGGGGAATGGAATCCGAACGGCAATAATTATTATGTATATACGGACCTCCATATCCCACCAGATTCTACCCTTATAATCGATCCGGGTTGCAGAATTATCTTTCTGGGCAATTATAAATTATCCGTTGATTCTTCGTCGACTCTGACAGCGATAGGGACTGAGAGCGATTCAATAATATTCACCCCTGAAGATACGGTAAATGGCTGGGGTGGAATAAGATTTTATAAGGCAAGCAATAACTCACGATTGTCTTATTGCCGTATAGAATGGGTTAGAACATATAACGCCGGGGCTGGAATTAGTTGCGATCAATCCTCTCCCGAAATAAGCAACAATACCATCACCAATAATTCCGCCGGAGGAAATGGCGGGGGAATCTTTTGTCGGTATTCGAATCCCATAATAACAAACAATACCATAAGCAATAATTTTGTTTCTACTGTTTCTTCTGGAGGAGGGGGCATTTGCTGTATGTATTCCTGTCCAATAATAAAAGATAATTTAATTAGTAATAATTCTGTTTATAGATTTGGTAATAGTAATGGTGGCGGATTTTATTGCTTTCATTCAGTGGGTATTATAGAAAACAATGAAATTGTCGGCAATTCAGCAAAACACGGGGGCGGAATTTATTGCTTTTATTCCAACCCTACTATAGGCAAAAATAATATTCGCTCAAACATCGCCAGATATGGAGGTGGAATTTATTGTTTAAACTCAGGTCCTACTATAAGGGAAAACAGTATAAATAATAATAATGTTTACAAATGTGGAGGTGCGATTTTTTGCAAATCATCTCACCCCATTATGACAAAAAATGTTATCAATAATAATTCCGCTGATTATTTCGGCGGAGGTATTTTCAATTATTTTTCCTCGCCGGAACTGATTAATAATACTATAAGCGGTAATTGTGCTGATAGTAGCGGAGGTGGAATTTATTGCTATCATCATTCGGTCCCGGTTGTAGTAAATACAATCTTCTGGGCTGATTCCGCAAGCTCTTTGGAAGAGATATATTTAGGTAATTATTCTTCGATAACTATAACTTATTCCGATATAGATGGTTCGTGGTTTGGCGAAGGAAATATCGACTCCGATCCAATGTTTGTTGATCCCGAGAATGGTAACTTTCACATTCAATGGGGTTCTCCTTGCATAGACGCCGGCGACCCAGATTCTCCACCCGACTCCGATGGTACTACAGCTGATATAGGCGCATTTTCTTACTATCAAAACACTGGCATCAATGATGATAATATAATATCTCAAGATTATAAATTATTGCAGAATTACCCTAACCCCTTTAATTCTATGACCAAGATTAGTTATTCACTCCCACGAAGAGGTAAGGTATTCTTAAATATCTACAATCTAATGGGACAACGGGTAGCAACATTGGTTAAAGATTACCAACAAATGGGGGTGCATAGTGTCAGCTGGGATGCATCGGACTATTCCAGCGGCACATATTTCTGTAAGTTGACTGCCGGGAAGAAGGTTTTCACCAATCGGATGACATTACTGAAATAATTTGACTTTAGATATTATTCGATTATTTTAAGATAAAAGATATAAAATCTCTTCTTCGGTTTTACGGATACCGATGATAGGTGATGTTTTATGTATAAAAACAGGCTATATACTGGGAAATAATCATAGGGTTATCCGAATCGAATATGTGAAGGGATGTATCATCAAGGAGGCATTAATGGAAAAGTCTTTTTATCTTGCGTTCGTAATTTTACTCTTTTGGGTTGGTAATACCTTTGCTCAAAATATACTATGGTATAAAACCTACGGGGGTAGCTCGTCTGATGAATGTTATTGCGCAATCCCGACCAATGACAGTGGATTTATAATGGCTGGTTGGAACGCCTCGTATTCAGGTGGAGAAGATGTGGATGCATGGCTTTTAAAAACCGATTCCGAAGGTAATATGGTTTGGAGTAGAATGTTTGGAGGCGGAAGACCTGATATGTTTTATCATGTTGATCAAACCCCCGATGGGGGCTATATCGCTTGTGGCCGTACCCATTCTGTTCATGCTAGTATCGATATGTATGTGGTAAGAACCGATTCTTTGGGAAATCTGTTATGGCAGAATACTTATGGGGGTGACTTAGATGATAGAGGCCGTCATATTGTCCAAACAACAGATGGGGGGTTTTTATTTACGGGATCGACCAATTCTTATCATTCTAACCCCGATGTGTTTATTGTAAAAACGGATTCGCTTGGGGATACTATGTGGACACGCGGTTTTGATCGTTCCGGGCTTCCCAATCCAAATGGGGATTATGGGCATTGTGCACAACAAACACAGGATGGGGGCTATATAATAGCCGGCATCACGGGGAGCGATTCTACCGTAAGGGATTATTGGATAATAAAAACCGATTCTCTCGGAGATACACTCTGGACAAAAGTTTATGGTGGAGCCCGCGAAGAGGAAAGTAAGGTTGTGCAAATTACCTCTGACGGCGGATACATTATCGGTGGCAGGACTATGTCTTTCGGACCACCCGGGCAGAATTTCTGGCTCTTGAAATTGGACGAGGATGGAGATTCATTATGGGCGGGAATTTATGGTGGAGATAAGAACGATCGCTCCTATTGGGCTCAGGAAACATCCGATAGCGGATATATAATGGTTGGGCATTCTCAATCCTACGGTAACGGCGGATATGATATTTATGTCGTTAAAACGGATTCTGTTGGGAATATGATTTGGGAACAGGTTTATGGCGGAACCGAAGACGAGTTCGGATATCAGATTACGGAAATGGAGGATAGTTATATTATCGGCGGCTGGACACAATCCATAGGTAATGGGAACGATGATTTTTATCTGCTGAAAATCGGTAAGAAACTGATTTCCATTGATATGGAACCCGATAATCCACCGGTGATTGTTTCAAGGGGTGGAATTATAGGATTTCAGGGGGAACTATCCAATAATGCTCTTAACTCCCAACAAGCTATTGTTTGGTATAAATTGTTGTTACCGGAAGGGGAATATTACGAATTTAGCCATCAGGATACCGTTGATTTATCGGGTAATGAGAGTATGTTTTGGCATCCATTGACTCTGAGAGTCCCCGGCAACGCCGAGTACGGGGATTATCTCCTAATAGCCTACTGTGGAATTGAATATCAAAATATTATCGACTCCTCCTATTTTGAATTTACTGTTTTTGACTCTTTGGAAATTCGTCATACTTGCTCTAAATGGGTATTGGAACAAAAGGATGAGAACTCATCATCAATTGCCCAAATTGATCAAAATTTACGAGTGAATAATTATCCCAACCCATTTAATGCCGAAACGAGGATTGAATATTTAGTTGCGATTTCCACAGATGTTAAAATCGAAGTTTTCAATATTCAAGGCCAACTGTTGGAAAAACTATTCGATGGCCCTCAGCAACCGGGATGGCATTGGGTGAAGTGGGATGCATCAAAATATTCATCCGGCGTTTATCAATATAGGATAGAAATCGGCGATAGGATCATATCAAAAAGGATGACATTAGTTAAGTAAATTCGTAGGTCACGCCAGATGGTTTAATTTCCATAAAATGGTTTGATTTTTATAAGTTGGTTAAATAGCTGAGGAAACTGCCGATAATAAACTTAACAGGAGGTATCCCAAGGAGCCCCGACCGAAGTGACCTTGGCTGGAGGGTGGCAATTATTAGGCTCCATAGCCCCGCTTAGCGGGGCTATTTTTTCAAGTTTTCTGATAACTTCGGTTTGGTGAAAAGTTAGTGTTTTAGCATCTTCGATAAATCGGATTTTTCCTTTTTAAACCCGGATGGGATTTCAAACTCATCAGGATTTATTTTCGTCTCTTTGACATCAGTCATCACGGTATTATTCTTGGACTTCATCCCCCCTATAATATCCATAACCATCTCCGATTCCATAGTCATCCCTTTTATCTTGTTAAACTCGGAAAACATATTGTTCTCGCCCGGAGAGATCATTTCCAAAAACTGTAAATACTCATCGCCCATACCCAAATCCTCAGCCGCCCATATCTCCATAACTTCCTTCCCGTTTCGGGAAATGCTATACTTATCACATTTATGCCCCAAAATCGACTTTGTCTCCTTGGTCTTCGATACGCTCATAGGCGAAAACATTTTAGCCATCATATCCTTCATCATATCCTGCTGTTCCTTCGGAAGATCTTTCATCGCTTCTTTCATCCTTGGGGAATCACCGCCCATAATCGATTTTGTCATCGCTTTTATTTCGGAAACCGGAGCTTCCTGATATGTTTTCTTCGCATAATCGACAAAATAAAGCATCCCCTTATCAATCCGCAGTATAACCCCGGAGCTATCGGAACTGTTGATGGATTTAATTTTCCCTTTGTCAATATAAATCGTGGAATAATCGGTGGAGAGATTAGTTCCCATCGGAGTAGTCATCTCAGTAGTGGATTTTTCCTGAAAGATATATCCGCCGAATGCGGTAGAAAACGATAATCCCACAATTACCATTATAGCTATGTAATACAATTTTTTCATTTAAGCCTCCTAATCGTTGATTATTTGTTGTTCAAGATTGATTTTTCTAAAATCTCGGCTATATCCTGCGCCGATATTCTCTCATCCAAACCCTCCCCCTTTAGCCCATCCTCCAGCATCGACAGACAGAACGGACAGGCGGTTATCAGATGATCAGCCCCGGCCTTACCAGCTTGCGATGCCCTCAAGCGGTTGACCTTAAGCTTTGAATGCTCATCCATCCAAATCCTTCCCCCCCCAGCCCCACAACAGAAACTTTTGCGATGATGCTTTTCCATCTCGCTTAATGATACCCCAGGAATGGATTTCAAAATATCCCGCGGTTGTTCATAAATCCCATTATATCTTCCCAAATAACAGGAATCATGATATACCGCATTAGCTTCCATATTGCCATTAGCTTTCAATTTCCCCGATTTCAAAAGTGCAGATAATATCTCGCTATGATGGTAAACCTCATACTCGCCGCCGAATTGGGGATATTCATTTTTTATCGTATTATAGCCGTGCGGGCAGGCGGTGATAATCTTTTTCACGCTATACCCGCTAAGGATTTCGATATTGCTCTCAGCTAACATTTGGAAGTTATACTCATCGCCGACCCTCCTTGCCGGCTCGCCGCAGCAACCCTCCTCCGACCCCAAAATACCAAAACTAACCCCCGCTTCCTTCAACAACTTCGCCAAGGAAACCAATACCCTCTTGTTTCGCTCATCGTAGGAGCCGAAACAACCTACCCAGAGGAGATATTCAACATCCGAATCTTCCGATAATGTTTTAACTTTCAACCCTTCCGCCCAAGCACCACGCTCGTTCGGAGGCAAACCGAACGGGTTCTGTCTTTGTTCTATATTCCTCAAAGAGGGAGCTATCTCCGTAGGAGCTTTGCCTTCGGATAAAATCTGATTTCTCCTCAAATCGACTATTTTCGGAATATGCTCGATGAATACGGGACATTCCTCGACACAGGCTAAGCAAGTGGTGCAAGACCAAATAACATTCGAAGCGATAATCTCATCGACAACAGGTCTGCCCGCGTCACCTTCAATCCTCTTACCGTTTTCCCCTCGCAGATCTTCAGGTTTTAATGATAAAAAATGCCGCCTTAAATCAACCACCAAGTCTTTCGGGGATAGAGGCTTTTGAGATGCCCAAGCCGGGCAGGCGCGGGTACATCGTCCGCATTCGGTGCAGGCATACAAATCGAATAGCTGCTTCCAAGTAAAATCTTCTATTTTCGCCACCCCGTAAGATTCGGCTTCCTCCAAATCCATTTTCGATAGCTGCCCCCTCGGTTTTAAGGTGGAAAAATAAACATTGAACGGAGCAACGAAAATATGTAAGTGCTTGGAATACAAAACAAAAACCGCTAAAACCCAGAAGGTTATCAGATGAACCCATATTAAAGTCCAATATATGAATTTGGATGAGGGACCATACCCTAAAATGGAGGATAGAAAGCTTCCTACCGGCATCCATTTAGCCTGCGGGATTCCGGTCATCGCTATATACAAACCATCGCCGATCAAGTCTGAGGCGATAAGGAGAAATATCAAACCTAACAGCACAAACCCCTCAATATGGTTGGATAATTTTTCCGGCGAAAAGAACAGCCTTCTCAATAAAGCCATTATTATTCCAACGATGACCAGCACCGAAAAAATATCGAGCAAAAATAGAAATGGAGCCTCAAAGACGGTTTCTATTATGGGGAGCCTAAAGCCATCAATAATCCCTCTGCCCAAAAAAGCCAAAGTTCCGAAACTGATGATGACAAACCCCCAAAATATCATAAAATGTGCCGAGCCTATGTAAGTTAAATTTAAAAGCCTTCTTTGCCCGAAAACATATTTCAAAACATTCAGTATCCTTTTGCCCGGATTGTCGAAACGGTTTTCTGGCATACCGGTTTTAACCATTTTGATTAAATAAATCACCCTTTTAACAAAAGCCACCAACCCGACAACTATAACGGCGATGAAGAGCAGTTTTGCAGGAGTGTTGAAGTATAAATCCTCAGGTCTAATGGGAAATCCGTTCATAGCAACCTCGAATATTTTCTAATCCCAACATTCAGCGTTTACCAAAAATGAAAATAGCGCCACTGTCTTTTTTCGGCGCTATCGTTTCAACTACAAAAACATAAAATTAATTTATCATACATCCCCGAAATAGTCAAAGATTTATTAACCCCCGATACATTGTCGAAACGATTTTATTCCACAGTCACGCTTTTAGCCAAGTTCCTCGGCTGGTCGATAGGACAACCGCGCAGGACGGCGGTATGATAAGCGAGTAACTGCAGGGGGACGCTTATAAGCAACGGACTGACGAAAGGAATGGATTTTGGTATGTATATTACATCATCGACCAACGATTTAATCCTTTCGTCGCCTTCGGTAGCCAAAGCGATTACCCTTCCCTTGCGGGCTTTAATTTCCTCGATGTTGGAGATTACCTTCTCATAAACCGAGTCCTGAATTGCAATTACGACCGCCGGCATTCTATCGTCTATCAAGGCGATCGGCCCATGTTTCATTTCCGCCGCCGGATATCCCTCGGCATGGATATAGGATATTTCCTTGAGTTTTAAGGCTCCCTCCAAAGCGACCGGAAAATTCAGCCCTCTTCCAAGATAAAGGAAATTATCCGCATTGTAATATTTCTCAGCTATTTTTTTTATCTCCTCATCTTCTTTTAAGACTTCCTCCACCAAATCCGGGATCTCATCCAAAGCTCGGATTAACCGTCCGCCGACATCGGCGGACATACCGCGCATTCTTGCCAGTAAAATAGTTATGAGCGAAAGCACCGTTATCTGCGAAGTAAAAGCTTTTGTGGAAGCCACGCCTATTTCGGGACCGGCGTGAATATAAACGCCTCCATCGGTTTCCCTGGCTATGGTCGAGCCGACAACATTACATATACCTAAAACGGTCGCTCCCTTCCTTTTCGCTTCACGGAGGGCGGCTAAAGTATCCGCTGTTTCACCCGATTGGCTGATGGCGAAGACGATCGTCCCGTCACCGACAATTGGAGAGCGATAACGAAATTCGGAAGCATATTCAACCTCAACCGGAATTCGGGCATATTCCTCGATCAAGTATTCGCCTATAAGTCCGGCATGCCAGCTCGTCCCACAGGCGGTGATAATTATCCGATTTATATGGCGGAGTTCCTCGAATTGGAGGTTCAAGCCGTTGAGTCGGGCGGTGCCTTCCTCGAAATTCAATCTGCCGCGCATTGCATTGCGAATGGTCAGAGGTTGCTCATATATCTCCTTGAGCATAAAATGAGGATAGCCCCCTTTCTCAATCATATCCACAGTCCAGGAGATTTCTTGGATTTCACGGGTTACCGGAATATTCTCAATGGTCGATATTTCAAAACCATCGGGGGTTATTCTCGCCAATTCGTTATCCTCAAGATAAACAACCTGTTTGGTATGCCTCAACATCGCGGATATATCGGAAGCCAAAAATGTTTCTCCATCAGCCTGTCCCAATACCAACGGTGAACCACGGCGAGCGGCGATTATTTCGTTAGGCGAAGCCAAGCTGATAACCGCTATCCCATAAGTTCCCGTAACCTGTGACATGGCAGTCCGCACAGCCTCCATTAAATCGCCGTCATAATATTCTTCGATTAAATGACAGATGACCTCAGTATCCGTATCCGAAGTGAATTTGTGGCCTCTTTTCTCCAAATACCCTTTTAAACCTCTGAAGTTCTCAATAATCCCGTTATGGACTACAGCAATCCTTCCGGTGCAATCAATTTGAGGATGCGCATTTATATCATTGGGGATACCATGAGTAGCCCACCTTGTATGAGCGATACCAAGCCTCGCATGAAAATCCATCCCCTTGATAAGCTTCTCCAAGC
Source organism: Candidatus Zixiibacteriota bacterium (assembly GCA_026983835.1). Lineage (GTDB taxonomy): Bacteria > Zixibacteria > MSB-5A5 > UM-FILTER-46-8 > UM-FILTER-46-8 > JALSTH01. The sequence continues at coordinate 37,493 of JALSTH010000095.1, forward strand.
TGACTATTTTGCCGGCTACTTTTTCGGTATGAAGTTTGCCATCTTCCAAAACAGCCAATCCCGCCGAATCGTAACCTCTGTATTCAAGCCTTTTTAGCCCTTCGATTAGTATGGGGACGGCTTTCCTTTTTCCGATATATCCCACTATTCCGCACATATTGTCATATCTCCCGAAATAAATTGATTACATAGTAAAATAGGGTTCATTCAAGCCCTTTATGACATATTAATCTAATATCGATATCCCCACTTTGTCAAACGATTTTCGTACGGCTGGATAATCCTACAACCTTTTTATCGTTTCAGGAAGTTTTTCCCCCTGTAATTTCGGTTTATTAAAATTTCTTTCACGGGTATGTTTCAGCTTTTTTATGGTTGCGACAAATTCCGAGGGACAATCATCGGAGCCCTTAATGAAAGGGAAGACATTAACAAAACAGGGACATCCCTTCGCTTTGGTATCGGCTAATTCTATTTTCCCCGTAAACCGTCCTTTTTCTTTCAAATCAGTTTTAATCCGTTTCAATGTCAACGGATACTCGTCAGGATTATTGAAGAGAAATCCAAGCTCGCGTCCTATTAAATCTTCGGAATCTAATCCGAAGTCCGCTTCGGGAGAGTCACCCGTATAGATAATCTTAAATTCATTGTCGAGCGCGATGATAATATAACCTGTGCTTTTCAGTAGTGACTCGAGAAACACGGTTTTTCGTTCAAGATCGAATTGTAACCTCTTTTGCGAGGTAATATCCCTGCTCACACCTACTACGGCGCTAACGATCCCATTATTGTTCCTCAAGGGTGATAGGCTTACAGAATACCAACTCCTTTCGCCATTTATCTCCGACTCATATTCGAAATGTTTCGGCTTCTTGGTACGGAAAATCTCCCTTATATTATTTAATAAAGCCTCGTTTCCATTTCCCTTTGCAAATTCGCCGATTTTCCTACCGATAATTTCCTCGTTATTTTCGTTCGGTTCCCTTTTCCCGGAATAATAGAGATATTTTTCCTTTTGATCCACCATAAAGACAATATCATTAACCGATTCTACCAAGGCACGGTATTTCTCTTCTGATTTTCTGAGTTTTTCTTCAGCTTTTATTTTGTAGGTTATATCCCTTGCTATCCCCTGTACACCGACAGCTTTATTATGTTTATCCCTTAAAATTCGCGTTCGATATTCCAAAAACACATGCTCCCCATTACGCTTTATCGCTTCAAGGACAAATTGTTTATCCACTTCGATCCCGGCTATTTTGCTTCTCAGGCGTTCGAGCGACATTCTGTAGGAATCATCAGTCAACAACCTCGCCATATTTAATCCTCTTTTAATATCCGCTTCGGTATAACCCATAAACGCCAAAGCGGTTTTATTGGCTGAAGTTATATCCCCCTTGAAATCCGCTGTGAAGATGATATCGTTTGCGTTTTCAAATAAATCCCGATATTTCCATTCCGATCTCTCTAACTCCGCCTTGGAAAGCACAATAGCCACAGAATTGCTTACCTCACGCATCATCCTCACAAAAATAATTTTTTCGTCCGAATCGAATTGCCTCAATTCGGTATCGGCAAAGCATATTACTCCCAAAGGTTTCCCCGCATATATCAACGGGATTACCGCCAAAGATTTAAACTTCGGGGTATCGGTGAAACAATTTGTCCCCTGAGGTTCTGTTATAAATTCCGGTGATTTGTTTATTAAAGTATTGACTATCGGATTGTCCGCTTCATCGAGCTTGATAATTCTTGGTATGGATTCGTCAGGGGGTTCTTCCGAATAAACTAATTCCGCGACATTATCGGATTCCTTGAAGATATATCCCCAGCCTTTCTCGAATTCCATTGAGTTCACGATTAAGTTGATTACTTTGGCGAACAGGGATTGTAAATCTTTGGATTGGTTGGATGCGGAGATTATCTCGTTTAGAAGCGTCAATTCCTTTTTTTTGGTTTCGATATCGTGTTCGATGAGGAATTTCTCGGACATATCCGTAAAAGTCTGCACCACAGCTCCGGTTTTGCCATTCGGATTTTTGAGGGGAACTGAAACTATATCGAAAAAACGAAGCCCATCTCTCGTCTGCAGAACCACCGAAGCTCTATGGTCATCTATCTCGCTTTGAGCCCTTAACATCGGCGAATCATCGGATTTGTAGAAGTAAGCTTTGTCCATAAGCTCCGCGAACGGTTTATCGCGATAATCCTTCAATGAGGGAAACCAATTTTGCATCAAAGGATTAACCTCCATTACATATCCTCTGTCATCCAAAATTACAATCCCTATGGGGATACTTTCGATTATACAGCGTAATTCCCTTTGTGAAGCGGAAAACTCCTTCACAAGATTGTTGACCGACCGCAGAAGTTTATTCACACTTTCCGCTATTGAATGATGTTTATCTGCAGCCGCAAAATTAAACCCATCTTTTAAGGAATCATCGGAGATTATTCGCTCTACAACCTTTAAGATTTCTTTTATCTTCGAGAGATTAATTCTCCGATGCAGATATGTCATACCGATGACAAAGACTGCTAATAATATAAATGATAAAAGTATTTGCCAAAGCGCAAATCCGCCATCAAATCCCTGAGCGATAGAAAGGATAAGCGAAGAATAGATTACCAGAGCAACACCGAAAATTATCGATTCTTTTAGGGAGGATTTCATTATCGCGCTTAAATCCTAACAGGTTGATTTCATTAATTTTACATATTTTGCTAACTTATATTTATAATCGGCAATATAAGGGGGATGCTTATCGGGAATAAAAGATTATGTAATTCTATCTATTTCACAGCTTATAGTTGTAATTTCCAAGAAAATTGCTTTACTTCGGATTCTAATTTTCCATCTATTAACTAAACGGCTACTTTAGGTTCCTCGCAGCGATTAAATATCCTCACAAAGATAATAACCTGCAACAATAATAAAATCATCGTGCTTGACATTCCGATTTAATATTAAAATATTGATTCAAGTTAAAAGAAGCATTCGATTGGAGGAACAATGGCGGATATAAATACGGATATTTTCAAGGCGTATGACATTAGAGGGATTTATCCTACGGATATCAATGAGGACTTGGCTTACAAAATAGGTAAAGCATTCGTGACTCACTTAAAATGTCCATCCGTTGCGGTCGGCAGAGATATGAGACTCGCCTCGCCCCAACTCAGCAAAGCGCTGATGAGGGGGATAACGGACAGCGGAGCCGATGTTATCGATATTGGGATGGTTTCCACCGACGGTTTGTATTTCGCGGTGGGCAAATTCGGATATCCGGCGGGTATAATGGTTACCGCCTCCCACAATCCCGCCGAATACGATGGTTTTAAGATGTGTCGTGAAAATGCTATCCCGCTGTCCAATGAAACCGGAATCGAGGAGATAAAAAACATCGTTCTTGCCGATAAATATGAATCCGTATCCGACCGACGGGGGAATATTACCCCAAAGGATATCCTCGATGATTATGCGAAGCATATCTTATCCTTTGTCGATATCGAAAAAATAAAGCCGTTCAAGATAGTAATCGATGCCGGCAACGGGATGGCTGGAAAGATAATACCGATAATATTCCGCAATCTGCCCTGCGAGGTTATCCCTCTGTATTTTGAATTGGACGGTTCGTTCCCCAATCATCGGGCAAGCCCCATCGAGCCGGAAAATGTTATCGACCTACGCAATAAGGTCAAAGAACTTGGGGCGGATCTTGGGGCGGCTTTCGATGGCGATGCGGACAGAATGTTTTTGTGCAACGAAAAGGGGGATATGTTGGGGGGGGATATGGTTACCGCACTTGTCGCCAAAAATCTCCTGACAAAGGAGAAGGGCGCCACCATATTATATAACTTGAT
>JALSTH010000096.1 GCA_026983835.1 Candidatus Zixiibacteriota bacterium
AAAAGGAATATCCCTCGATAAGAAAGAAACTTAAATAAAAGGAGACACCTAATATCGTCAAGAGAATTGGACTTCGATAGGCATAATTTAACTTGAGCTTTCAAGGAAGTCAATATTTCCGGGAAGTGCGGCGCCGACTGAAGGTAATGGGTTATTTCCGAAACTCCAAAAGCGTAGAGATATCCATAGAATTAAAACCATTGCTCAATTTTATGACCGAGCCGCTTAACTTTGAAATCCTAAAGAATACACTTTGTCTTTCTATAATAATACTTTTTACACTTAATTATTGACATTACTGTTTTGTATTGTAATTCATAAAACTATTGCAATATGAATTATAAATTTATTATAATGCAATTCTAAATAATGGATCTGATAAGCTGATGGTTTCACTTTAAATGAAAATATCGATACATAATGATAGTTTAAAAGAAAGGATCAATATATGGTCGGAATTGTAGGCTATGGCGCTTATATTCCCCGCTATCGAATCAAGGTTGAGGAAATAGCTAAAGTATGGGGAGCGGATGCACCAAGCTATAAGAAGGGACTGCAACTGTGGGAAAAGTCCGTTCCTGCTCCCGATCAGGATACCATATCTATGTCGGTTGAGGCTGCGAAAAACGCCCTCATTCGAGCGGGGATAAACGGTTCTGAATTGGGGGCGGTTTATATCGGCTCCGAATCCCATCCGTATGCCGTTAAACCGTCGGGGACAGTTGTTGCGGAGGCATTGGGAGCTACTCCCGAATGCAGGAGTGCGGATTTTGAATTTGCTTGCAAAGCGGGAACAGAGGCTATGACGGTTGCTATGGCTCATATTTCCGCAGGTAATATGAGGTATGCGATGGGTATTGGCGCTGATACCTCGCAGGGTGCTCCCGGCGATGCCTTGGAGTACTCCGCTTCAGCCGGAGCGGCTGCATTTGTTCTTGGTGCTGAAAACCTTGTGGCGGAATGCGAAGCGATTTACTCGTATATGACCGATACGCCGGATTTTTGGCGTCGCGAATATGAATTTTATCCTCAGCATGGCAGCCGATTCACCGGTGAGCCGGCTTATTTCAAACATATATACGGTTGTGCTAACGGCATTATGAAAAAATCGGGGACAAAGCCTTCCGATTTTAACTATGTCGTGTTTCATCAGCCAAACGGCAAGTTTCCTATGCGTGCCGGGTTAAAGTTAGGGTTCACCAAGGAGCAGATTGAACCGGGATGGTTGACTCCGAGATTAGGGAATACTTATTCCGGATCCTCCCCGATAGGATTGACGGCAACTTTAGATATATGCCAGCCGGGGGATAGGGTATTAGTAGTTTCTTATGGCTCCGGAGCTGGCTCTGACGGTTTTATTTTTAAGGTTACCGAACGGATAAATGAAGTTCGCGATTCTGTTAAGCATACCGTGTGGTATCTTGATGAAAACAAAGTTTACTTGGATTACGGAACCTATGCGAAGTTCCGCGGCAAAATTCGGAAGAACGATTAGGAGGTTGTGATGAGAGATGTTGCCGTTATAGGCATTGGAATGAATAAATGGGGTGAGTTATGGGATAAATCCCTACGGGATATTTTTACCGAAGCCGCCCTTAAAGCTATAGATGATGGTGGAGTGGATCATATCGATTCGATGTACATCGGAAATATGAGCTCCGGACTTTTTGTGGGGCAGGAGCATCTTGCGTCTTTATTATCCGATTATTTGGGACAGGGACCGATACCAGCCACCCGTATTGAATCCGCCTGTTGTTCCGGTGGAGCGGCATTCCGTTCCGCATTTATCGATGTCGCCTCCGGTATGAATGATATTGTGCTTGCCGGAGGTGTGGAGAAAATGAATGACATCGGTGGGGATGGTGCTACTTTTGCTTTAGCGACCGCCGCTGATCAGGAATATGAAGTTTATCACGGCGTGACATTTCCTGGACTTTATGCGATGATGGCGAGAGCCCATATGGAGAGATATGGCACTACCCGTAAGCAGTTGGCTGAAGTTGCCGTGAAAAATCACGAAAATGGTTCAAAGAACCCGTTGGCCCAGTTTCCGTTTAAAACAACTGTTGAAGGGGTAATTAATTCACCTATGGTTGCGGACCCGTTAACTTTGATGGATTGCTCTCCGATAACTGACGGAGCCGCAGCGGTGATACTCTGCCCGGCTGATATGGTCAAAGATTATAAAAATCACCCGGCCGTGAAAATCATTGGTTCGGGACACGCCACCGATACTATCGCTCTGAGCACCCGTGATGATTTGACATATCTGAAGGCGACTGAGATAGCGGGACAGAAGGCATTGAAGATGGCAGGCAAGAGACTATCGGATATTGATTTATGCGAAGTTCACGATTGTTTTACAATTGCGGAGATAATTGTCCTCGAATCATTGGGATTCTTTGAGAGAGGAAAAGCCGCAGCCGCTACCGAAGCGGGGGAGACGAGAATCGGCGGAAAAATTCCGATTAATACTTCCGGTGGCTTAAAATCGAAAGGGCATCCTGTCGGGGCGACCGGGATAGCGCAAATTTATGAGATAGTAAACCAATTGCGTGGCGGTGCCGGTGAAAGGCAGGTAAAAGGGGCTAAAGTCGGAATGGCTCAAAATATGGGCGGTTCCGGCGGTTCCACTTTGGTTCATATTTTGGAGGTGATGTAATGTTTCCAGCGAGATATTGGAGAGAGATACCACAACGATATCGGCTTGAAGCTAATAAATGCAAAAAATGTGGTTATATCGGTTTTCCACCCAGATTGGTATGCCCGAAATGCGGCGGCAGAGAATTTGAACCCATAAAGCTGAAAAGCGAAGGGAAGTTATTAACTTATACGATAATTCGCGTACCGCCATCAGGTTTCAAGGATCAAACCCCTTATGCGATCGGCATAGTAGAATTGGACGATGGTGCTAAGATTATGGCTCAATTGGTCGATGTAAATTTGGAGGATATTAAGACGGGAGATAAGTATCACATTGAATTCCGAAAGGTTCAATCGGATGGGCATAGTGGGATTCTTGCTTATGGTTATAAATTTGTTCCCGTAAGATAGGCTCTTCGCACCAAATTTTTGGCTGTCCCTTATCCCAAAGGAAAGGGTATCCGAATTGCGATGTGAATAATAACGGCGATTGATAAAACATTATTGATCGCCGTTTTTAATATGAGTATTAGCGGATTTATTAAAATTATTTCTGATGTTATGAAAATCTAACCGGTAACTGCTTTTGTCGTTGGTTGCGTTTTCCTTTTGTTATATATTTGCTCGATAAGTGAGAGGACATTGAATACCGCCCAGTAAAGGACCAAACCCGCAGGCATTTTGAGGAATATAAAAGTTAAAACGATGGGCATAATATAGACCATCATCTTTTGTTTGGGGTCCTTCACGGTCATCTTTTGCTGGAAAAACATTGTAGCGCCCATAAGTATAGGTAGGACATAATATGGGTCCTGTTGCGACAAATCGGTTATCCAAAGGAGGAAATCGGCTCCCCGTAGTTCGATGGTTGCTCGAAGGACCGCATAAAGAGCAAAGAATATTGGCATCTGTAACAATAAAGGCAGACAACCACCGACAGGATTAACCCCGTGTTCCTTATATAGCTTCATTGTTTCTGCGTTCATTCTCTTGGGATCCTTTTTGTATTTATCCTTTATCTCTTGAATCTTAGGTTGTATTTCCTGCATTTTCGACATTGAAGCGGTTGATTTGCGGGTTAGCGGGAAGAAGGCAACCTTAAGTATTACGGCAACCAATATAAGCACAATCCCATAATTCGGAATAAACTTATGGAGGGCTGTCAAAAGCCAAAGCATCGCAACCGAAAACGGTTTAAGGATACTCCAGCCCATATAAACAAGCCCTTCCAAGCCCACCCCATAGCCCTTGAGAACATAATAATCTATGGGACCTAAGTATATCAAGAAGCTGTCGGCAAGACTATCGGCATTGTTTGAGGACATTCGTAAACCGACATTGATGAATTTTCTATCCACATTTTGCTCGCCGATGATCATAGGTTGGGAATTTCCGCGGATATAAAATCCATTGCCGGCACGGGATTTTGGAACTATCGCTACGGTGAAATACTTTGATTTATCTGCGACCCAGCTTGTTTGTCCGGATTTTTCCTCATCCAACCCTTCTTTCTTATCGACGCTTTTGAAATCGAGAATTTCGCCTCCGAACATAACATAGCCACCCATATAATTAAGATCTTCTTTTGCCGAGGCTTCGGTAATAGGCATTGGAGTCTCCCAGCCCAAATAATACCCTTTTGAACAGCCTAACGAATTCAATCCGTTGATGTATAAATCCACGCTAAAAGAATATTTCCCATTCTCAAAACGATAGACCTTTCGAATTGAATCCCCGATTTTATCTTCCCATTGAAAAACAAGGCTGTCCGTTTTATGCGTTGGGGACAAATCAAGAGAGTTGACATCGATGGAATAGATTAAATTTTCCGGCGCGAGATATCCATTATCGTTTTTAAGAAGTAGTGTGTTTCCGCCGTTTTGCCCCACGAGATTAATAATATCCCCATTCGATTTGCGGTATTTTTTCAGCATGAAAGATTTCAGGGATGCTCCTTTTGTAGAAAAAACAGCCTTATATAGATCGGTCTCGACGGAGATGTTTCTTAATTCGCCGTTATCGACCAATAAACTCTCGCTATAAACTTCTTCCGGCTTTCGAGTTGGTGTTGTCGTCGGTTGTCGGGTGGATTTAGCCATCGGTGATGATACGGATGAATCGACAGGCGATTTACCGGTTGTGCTTAAACTGTCAATTGATTGAACCTCCGCATTCTTAACCGGTGGATTTACTACTTGATAATAAAGCGGGATTAATAAAAAAACTATCGCCAAAAGGACGAAAGCGAAAACGGTATTTCTATCCATAACACTCAATCAAAATTCTAATCCACAGGATCATAGCCGCCTTTATTCCAAGGATTGCAGCGGATAATTCTATAAGCGGATTTAAAAGTCCCTTTTACCGCGCCATATTTCTCCACAGATTTCAATGCGTATTCCGAGCAGCTGGGATGAAAGCGGCAAGAGTTTGGCGGGAATAGATAACCAAGGGTATATCTATATAGAATTATTAAAGCCTTAATTGTTAATCTTGGGATTTTCTTTATTTGCATTTAATTTATAATTGACAAATATATTGTGTAATTGTTTTCGTATTTCGTTATTCGTCAGCTGAGCGGTTTTGGGGGATGCGAAGAGGAGAACCAAACTCCCTTTCGGGAATGTAGTTTTATTATGCCTTATGTATTCGCGTATTATTCTTTTAGCCCTATTGCGTTCAACTGCGGACTTAAAACCCTTTAATGTGTTTATGCCGAACTTGCTAATTCCATTCCCTTTGCCTTCGACTATTGCCATTCCAATATCACCATCACTCGATTTGTAATAAACTCCCTTTCGTCTGACGGTCTCAAATTCTTTGCGGGACTTGATTCTGATCTCTCGGGGAAAGCTGAAATCCCCCTGTTCTCCGCTCATTCAGATAAGTGGCTTAATGAGTTAACCTTACTCTTCCTTTGGCTCTGCGCCTTTTCAAAATCTTGCGCCCGCTTTTGGTGGACATACGCTTCCTGAATCCGTGATCGTGTTTCTTTTTAATATTGGATGGTTGAAATGTCCGCTTCATAAATATTAACTCCTATATTTCGAAATCAAATTATAATAAACTTTCAATATAAACTTCTTTCTATTTTAGTCAAGTAATTTATTGCCTTAATGGAAAAAGGGAGATAAAAGGTATCCCCTTTGATGATATGGAGTATAATTGTATTCCTCAACCCTAAAATAACAATTTCATTATTGCTATCTCTGTCAACCAAAACGCCCGATATCCCGCCCATTGGACAATTAATTTACAAAACCGTCCAACGGGAACAACTTAAAATATTCTTCGTAATATAAAAATGAAATATATTATTGACTTTATGGTGCAATGCACTATATTATCCTACAGAATATGTTAAACTAAAAACCTAAAGGAGGAATTATGCGACTGATAAAAAGGTATAAAAACCGCCGTCTGTACGATACCGTTGACAAAAAGGTGATAACCTTAAATGATCTGTCTCGGATGATTAAGAACGGCGAGGAGTTCGAGGTAATCGACAATGTCAACAAAAAGGACATCACTGCGGAAATACTAACCGCAATTCTAAAAACCGAAGTGAAATCGTGGAAAGATTTGAAGGGTTCCGGGAATTTAATTCGGGAGTTGATTGCGAAAAAGGGTGCCGGAGCGGCGAAAATAATCCGTAAGACCGCATTGGCGTCGATGGGGGCGGTTTCCCTCGATAAGAAACGCGCCGAGGAGATTATTGATGAGCTGATAAAAAAGGGAGAGGAAACCGGGTCGAAGCGGGGTGAGGATATCAAAAAGCTTTTGGTGAAGGCTGATGAGCAGTCCAAGAAGCTCCTCGAGTATTCCAAAAAGGTTCTCAATAAAACGGGTGAGGAATCCAAGAAGATTCTATCGAAAGCGGAGAAACAGATTTCTTTGGGATTGGAGAGGATACGCAAAGAGAATAAGGAAGAGCTTCAAGAATTGAGGGAAAAGATATCTTCTCTGGAAGAGACCATCAAGAAATTAGAGGAAAAGCTGTAAGCCGTTATCGTAAAAAATCGATATTGAAAAATATCGAGCGGTTTCCATTATTGTAATTTCAGGCAAAAATAAATGCCGAAGGTGGGATTCGAACCCACACACCCATAAGGGCACTGCGCCCTGAACACAGCGTGTCTACCAATTCCACCACTTCGGCAATTGATTTATTATAATATCTCCCCCAATCCGCAGCAAGGGAATAATTACCGTATTTTAATTGTTTGTTGGCGGTGAATTCAATGAGTATTGAGAGATTCCGGTGCCTTTATTTGGAGCAAGAGCCAAACTAACGAGGGATGCTATGACTTAAAACGACTCGAAACTCTAATTCAATCTCCGCGTCCCTCCATTCGGACTGATGACATTGTCAGATTTTTTATGGACTCTTTGCTAGTCGCTCATAACCGAGTAATATGGATGGATTAAACGATCCAATTTCCCATTCAGGCAGCCGTTTCTTTCCCATTCTATAATCTGCGAGTAAATCTTTGAGATCTTCGGGGGTATTGATGGTCAGCAAGCACTTAATCTTGTCGAAATACTTTTTTGAAGTTGCACGCGCAAATAGTTCGAATGGACTGTTAGAGTTGCACAGATAAATCAATGTTTCCGGCCACCATCCGAAATTGTTCTGCACCTCCATTATTTCAGCTCTCATAAACAATATAAAATCGGCCTGCAAAAGGTAACGAAAATCGATGCCAATTCCAGAACATCGTTCCTTTAAGATATCCGCCCTCAGAGATATTCTTCTTAGAGAAAGCCTATCATTTCGATATTTAAGAGATTCTATATATTGTCCGAATACTACAAAACTTTTCATATTATCAAGTCCAGGTTCTGAATAATAATATCCTTGTTCCAATAAATAGTTTGCTTGGGCAAAACGCTCGTATTTTATAAGGATAGCTACTACATAGAGAAAAAGCTCGTGAGTTATGAATTTGAAATTATCGAAATCCCATTCATATCGCTGCTTTATATGTTGAGAAGGGTATAAATATTGTATAAGCCTTTCAAAAAATCTATGTAATTTATTGATTTTCTCTTCATCCGGGGAGTATTGCGATATAGTTATGAATACCTGAATTATCTCATTACGATACGGTAAAAAGCTCTCGATGCTTTTTATTACAGCATCATCGAACTCTCTATCATACTTTCCAATTCTAAAGATTTCAAGGTTTTCAGCGAACATATTTAGATATTCTTCTAATGCTACATTCGCATTGTTTCTATCGTTTTTTATTGCATCAAGAGCTCTTTTGAACATTGGTGTTGTTTGTAATGATACTGCTACATCTTCATCGAGGAATGATGGTTTCTTACCAATACATGGCTTAGGATAAAGAGGCTTATTAAAAATCCAGCGTAGAAGTTTTTCATAATTCTCGGAATAATTTCCTGCCTCGCTTAGATCAATATAGAGCCGTGATTTATAATAAGTTGGTAAATAGGGTCCTCCATTTTCATCCCTTTCCGAAACAATTACTACAAACTTATCCTGTTCCTGATTTTCATAGATCTCTTTTGAAATAATTTGGGTCTCAGTTCCAACACCGCCAGTTCTATCATTCGCCTTTTTTACATAGGCTTTATCCGCAATAATCGCTACTTTTTTTATCTCTGGATCGTTTACCATTTTTTCCATAAACGCAACAGCATCGTGCCCCTCCTTAAGGTCCCACTTATCCAAGAGAACATCTACACCAGATCCCCTTAACTGGGTTGCCAAATCCAAAACCCATTGCTCATGTGCAGGGTTTGTCCAACAGTAAGAAATAAATAATTTAGGTACTTCCATCTTTCCCCTTTAAGGTATAATGACTAAACTACCCGCCACTATGGGGTGCCGTTGAATAACGATCGAATGAAATGGTTTGTTAAGTATTACGCTACTCGATCCTTTTCTGTGTACTATACCGAATTTCCTATCTGAAAGATTCACTGTTTCTTTAAATTAATATACTTCACGCCTATGGCCAATTTTCAATATATATATCTCTTTCCTGTACCAATTTACATCGAATAGCACCCTATAATTTCCTATGCGCAACCTAAAATCAGCAATCGGATGTTTGGTTAATCGTTTTATATTTGAGATATTAGGAAAGTTATGCAATTCTTCAACCCCATTTTTTATTTTAGACAAATTATATGGTGCTATCTTTTTAATATCTCTTGATACGCTTTTGGCGTAGATTATCTTAAACATTCAATTTGTTCCAGAAATCACTATGTGTTAGAGAATCCCCCTTTTTAATCTCCGCCCGCCTTTTAGCAATTTCCTTTTTCAATTTTCGATACTTCGCTTGACTTAGCAGAAGATTTATAAAATACGCAACTTTATCTTTATCTTCCGTATCAAGTAGTTCCATAACTTGAGCTGACGATTTAGCCATTTTCATACTCCTGCTTTTTTACCCTATTTATTATTGTTTGTAATATTTCCGTTTACCGGGTATGTATTATCAACATATTAACACTAAACTATACATTGGTATTGATTTTGTCAATCTGAATTTGGAGGGAATCGATTGATATGAGCTCCGCAATATATTTACCATTATCCTAACCCTTAATAAGTGTTCTCCCGATATCAATTGACAATAAGGGGAATTTTTGATAGATTACCTACGGAAATTAAGCACTTTGAGGTTATTATTATGAGCGATTCCCCTAAATTATCGAATAGAGCC
>JALSTH010000097.1 GCA_026983835.1 Candidatus Zixiibacteriota bacterium
TCGAAGGATATAAAGAAAATCATTAAATCGAAAAACGATTCTGTTATTCGCGGATACGCTGTTTTGAGCTTGAAGCAAATCGGCGGAAAATCGAATTTAAGGTTCCTGAAGAAAATCGCCAAAAAGGAAAAAGATATTTTCGTCAATGCTCTTTTATCTGATATAATTAATCGATAGTGTATCCGCACGATACCCGATGGATTCCCCCCCGACATCTTTTTGGAATGTAAGGATAAAAGGGTTTAATTTTAGCTCCGATCCAAATAATTTCGTTAATAAATAGACGAGAACAGAAGGGATTATAGTAAATCTATAATTCGGGATATAATTCATAGGAAAAATCGCCTCCTAAAAAGCTTTCCTTTATTAACTGAACCCAAAATCTTCCGACAAAAGAAATAGATTATTGAATATTTCCCGCCAATGAAAATATGGCAGAATTGCAAAAAGGATAACTTAAATAAAAAATTTAATTTAACTTTTTGGGAAAATGGACAAAGAAGAGGTTTTCAAAAAGATAAAGGGAAATGATAAAATATCTTCCCTCCCACAATCGATATGCGAAGTCCTCTCCGCTCTAAGGGAAAATAATGTTTCGGCGGAGAAAATAGCTTCGATTATCAAGAAAGATATAGCCTTAACAACAAAAATATTACTTATCGCCAATTCGCCGTTTTATCGGCGTTCTAAGGAAATTTCAACCGTCAGCTCGGCAGTGATGCTTCTTGGGATGCGCGCCGTACAAGCCCTCGCTTTATCAGTCGCAGTTTACGACTTATTTAAGGATAATGACGAAAACAAGTTAAATCCCAAAATATTCTGGAAGCATAGTATAGAAATAGCTATTTTATCCCGTAATCTTGCGCAAAAGCTTAGTTATCCGGTGGAGGAGGAAGCTTTTGTTGCGGGTTTATTGCACGATGTCGGGATGTTGGTTATGGAGAATACTTTTCCGGAAGAATATAGAGAAGTTTTGGGTAAAACGCATAATGGAATGAGTCTGCCTGACGCCGAACGGGAGATTTTTGGGTGTTCCCATGCGGAAGCAGCAGGCTTTTTGGCTGAAAGATGGAACCTGCCTGAAGTATTGCGCGAGGCGTTGGCAAACCATCATTCCAAGCAATCATTCGATACAAAACCGAATGGCAGGCTTGACCAGATTATTTATATCGCCGATAAGTTAGGAAGCCACCCTTTCGAATACTCTCCCACATCCATTGTGGAAAACAGAAGGGAATGTATGGAAGCCCTCAAGAAATATGGGGTTGAACAGGATGAGGTGGAGGACATTCTCAGCTCGCAATTGGATGAAGTAATTGAAACCGCCAAATATCTCGATATCGATATAGGTTCGCCGGTGGAATTACTCGGCTCTGCCAATGAGATGTTGTATAACCTCTATATGAACATCGATAATCTTTTGCGGGAGCAATCCGCCATTAAGGAAAAACTTATAGAGGAAGAGAAAAGAAAGTCATCCATCCGCTCGATGCGGATATTATTGGCTACACTCTCCCATTATATAAATAATGCTACGGCCGCTATTCTGGGCAGAGCTCAACTATTGGAACTCTCCATAGCCAAAGGTGATTTGATAGACACCAACGGATCGGGGGAAATTTCTCTAAAGATAATTCAACGCTCCGTCGATAGTATTACGGCTGTCTTAAGCGAATTAAAAGTATTGGAGAATTTTGATACCGTCCGTTATTTTGAAAATTCAATGATTTTAGACATCGAAGGTAAATTACGCCGCCGCCTCAAAGAGTTGGAGAAAATTCGATAATTTTTTCTATGATATTTTACAAAGTAACCTATCTCCCGTATTTGCCCATAAGCTCCGCTTCGGCTATTATATGCCCCTCGATTCCTTTCATCACTTGCGATTTGGTCATCCCGGCTTCCCAATCGGGCATAAAATCCAAAGCATATAGCTTAAAGAAATAACGATGTGGTTTTCCGGGTGGAGGGCAGGGTCCTCCATACCCTATTTTACCGAAATCGTTCCTGCCTTGCTTCACTCCGCCCAGAACAATTTTCTCCTTATCTATTCCTTTCGGAAGTAAATTAACCTCAGGTGGAATACAATATACCACCCAATGCACCCATATCCCCATCGGCGCATCGGGATCATCACAAATAAGCGCCCAGCTCTTCGTTCCCTTCGGCGGAGCCCCCCAAGAGAGCTTCGGGGAAACATCGATATCATCACAGGTATATTCAGAGGGGATTATTCCCCCCTCATCAAAGGCATTGGAAATCAGCTTAATCGCCATTTTTACATCCTCCTTCTCCAAATCGGATTTGGGTTTTGAATCGACTTGACACCCCATAAAAAATAAAATTAGCAGGAAAAGTATTATGGGAAATTTCGGAAACATACTCCACCTCTAAAGCAATTATTATTTCCCTTGAACTACTAAAGTTTCTTATATAATATTAACATAATTTCCAACGCACTGCAATAGGCTATTATGATTTTATTGATTTTGAGGAATATTCGATTGATTTTAGCTTATGGAGGATTTATGATAATTTTGTATTTTGTTTCAGTATTCGGACAATGCGATTTCGAAAATAATCGAAAAGGGATCGATTGAATATAAAAATCAAAGCTGTTTCAGCCTTAGCGGTGATAGCGATAATCATCGGGGGATATCTACTGATATCAACCGGGGAAAAAATGGAATTCAACCCACAGCTTCTCGATTCCTTTATCAGGATAAGTGTTATCGATAAGCTTTATGCGGACAATCCGGATTCCGCCAAAGCGCTGATTAAACTTATATTGGCTGAAGAAAATGTCCCCGAAAGCGATCTTACAGCTTTCGAGATTTATCTGAAATCAAACCCGGATTATTTCCTTGATTTTCTGGATAGCATCAAGTCAAAACTCGACAGCTGCCTTTCTATGCCTAGATATCAATTGGATTCTTTAATTTATCCGAAAGGATACAAAAGCCAACTAAAATCCAAAAGAAGGATATCATAGCTGTTGGAATAATGACCTTTATTACCGAAAATAAAATTGACAATTCTCGAAACTCCGTGATATGATTGGTAATATGGAAAGTAAGGCTATGAAATCAATAAGTATGGTATTATTCGTCGCTGTCTTTTTTTCAATACCTTTCATTCCCCAAAAGGGGTACTGCCATCAGATTAACGATAAGTCTCAAGAATATCTGAGGAACGGTCTGAAATATTATCGGAACGGATTGTACGATAAGGCATTAGATGAATTTCAGGCGGCGATAAAGCTTAACCCCGAATTATCGACGGGGTATTATAATGTGGGAGTTGTATTTTACTTAAAGGGGGATTATAAATCGGCACGGGACAACTTTCTCAAGGCTGTCGAATTGGATGATAAATCGGCGGATTCCTATTTTAATTTGGGATTGGCATATTATCAATTGGGGGACTATAAGGAATCGGCTTCTCAATTGAGGAAAGCGATTAAATTGAATTCGAACGATGCGGAATCGTATCTAAATCTCGCTCTTTCCTATAAAAAGCTCGGTAAAATTAAAGAGGCTAATAAGGCGTATGAAAGTTATATTACCTTACAATCGGATTTAGCCGATAGAAGCGATCGATTGGCAAAGATAAGTATAAAAGGACTAAGAGCGGGGGATAAAATAAACTCCGACAATATAGCCATCGGGAAGTGCCGCGGACCGATATTTGACTATGGGTATCATTCTTACCGATATTCCACCGATGGGCTTCGGGGAAAAGGATATAAAAAATTCCAAATAGGGTTTTCCGTAGGTCCCAGTTTCCCGGAAAATTACAACTATAAATTGCTTTCCGTATCGCCGGACCGTATATCTTATTCCGCTTTTGCGGGGATGTCGTTTCCCCGTGGATCCGGGTTTCTGGGAGCTTTTGGAGGCGATGGGTATGGTTTCGCTTTGAAATTCAGAAAGACCTCCAAAGAGAACGGCTTGTTTTATTGGAAGGAATCTTCATTTGCCGCCGATATTCGTATTTTCGAGGATATCAATTCGACGGGGTCTGCTAAGTTTTTTATTTCTTTTGGCCCCGGCGTTTTTTTGGTTAAAACCAAAACGGACATCGAAAACGACAGCAATTCCGAATTTGGTGTTGAAATGGGGGCGGGATTCGATTATCTCTTATTCTCCTTTGTTTCCATCTTCGGGGAGGGCAGTTATGCTTTCTGTTATCATGGGGAAAGAATGCATACGAACAGCATCGGCTATGCACATTTAGGACTGAGTCTTAATTTTTAATCCTTACGGAATAATCGAAGCGATATAACAGTATCCAAATCGGTGATTTGGATATTGCGAATTAAGGATGGATAAAGGCGAATCGTCCTTAATGTTTTTGCGATTGACAATGGGGGGGATTTTGTGTAAATTATAAACGAAAACCGAAACAGCTTCGATGTTCTTTTAAATCCCTTAATATTCTTCTTAATTAAACATTTGTTTTCTGAAATCTTAAAAGCTAATGATTCGGAATCGGATAAAATGTTTCCTTTATTAATTAAACCGCAAAACTCAAAAATCATTCAGGAGGTTCTCTATGAAATTCAAAGCAATAGCCTTATTCATCGCTGTGTTATTTATCGTTTCCTCGGCAAGCGCCGGTTATTTGATCTCCGGAAAGAATTATGTCCCTAACAGAATAGTGGTTAATTTTCACCCGGAGGTGGGACAGCTGACGATCGATAAATCTTCGGGGGCCGCCTTGACCGGTATTTATTCTGTGGATGAGCTTAATGTCAAATATTCCGCCTACGATATGTATCGGTTATTTCCCGGCTCAAAGGATGAGGATATGAAATACTATTATGTAATTCGATTCAACAATCCGGGAGACTTGGAAGGGATGTTAAGTGATTACGCATCCTTGGAACCGGTCGAACATACCGAGCCGATAAGCATCGAGCCGCTTTATGTTGAACCGAACGATCCTTCCTATGGCAACCAATGGCACCTTCCTCAGGTTCACGCACCCGAAGGATGGGATATCGAAAAGGGCGATCCGAATGTTGTCATCGCCATACCAGACACTGGCGTTGATTGGGATCATCCCGATTTAGCCGACCATATTTGGATAAACAGCGGCGAGGATTTGAACGGCAATCACCATTTCGACAACTACCCGGCGAATCAGGGAGGCGATATCGATAACATCGACAACGATAACAATGGTTATGTCGATGATGTTTTGGGTTGGGACTGGGTGAATAATGCGGGTATATTTTGCACCGATGCTGATTGCGATAACGAGGATAACAACCCGATGGATTATGTTGGCCATGGGACCCACTGCTCCGGTATAGCCGCCGCGGTCACCGACAATGATATAGGCGTGGCCGGATTGGATTGGAACGGAACTATTATGCCCTTGAGAATAGGTTATCAATATTTATGGATTTTGGGTGTGGTGCAGATGGATTGGGCGGCGTCCGCTATAAATTACGCCACCGAGAAGGGCGCGAAGGTTATATCCTGTAGCTGGGGATCCGAAAACACCGGTGGAATCGGAGCCGCTGTCGATAACGCAGTAGCGCACGGAGTATTGATATTCTCGGCTGCCGGCAACAGTAACAATCAACAGGCATCTTATCTATGTAGCCGCGAGGATGTTATTTCGGTAGCCGCTACCGATCAGGATGATCACAAGGCATCATTCTCCAGTTATGGAACCTGGGTTGATGTCAGTGCTCCGGGGGTTCATATCTACAGCACGGTTTTCAACAACAGTTATACTTATTTCGATGGTACTTCGATGGCTTCTCCGTTGGCGGCGGGACTTGCGGGATTGGTTTATTCCCGGCATCCCGATTGGAACAATTCACAGGTCGCCCAACGGATTTTTGAATCCTGCGATAACATCGATGACATCAATCCGAATTATGCCGGTAAGCTCGGATATGGTAGAATCAACGCTTATAATGCTGTTCAGGGAGGGGGAACGACACCTGATGTCAGTTTGAATTTCGTCCCGGAAAATCCTCCTATCGAGATACACGCTCCGGGAACATTTTATTACGATATAGCGGTTACCAACAACGAGGATCACACCGTCAACCTTGACTGCTGGACTATGCTGACCTTACCTAATGGCAATGTCTATGGTCCATTGGATTTATACCACGATGTTCCTTTTGCCGGGAATCATACTACTACTTACGATAATGTCGCTCAATATGTTCCGAGTGATGCACCGATCGGAACATACACCTTCTGGGGATATATTGGCGATTACCCGACTCAATATTCATATAGCTCATTTAACTTCACGGTGCTTTCCTCTGCGGGTGATGAAAATTCGCAGGATAGTTGGGTTTGGAAATCATCGGGGGCTTTCGGTTTTGGCGGAGACATTCCAACTGTTCCGACAGAGGTTTCTTTGGAGGATTGTTATCCAAATCCGTTTAACGCCCAAACCAATATAACCTTTAATCTGCCGAAGGCATCAAATGTGGAGCTTTCGGTTTACAACCTTGCCGGCAGGAAAGTGGCTACTTTGGCGAAGGGTACTATCGGAGCCGGTTCCCATACTATAACTTGGGATGCTTACGATTATTCATCAGGTGTTTATTTCTATCGGTTATCCACCGATAATTACACGGCAACCAAAAGGATGACTTTGATGAAATAGGAATACTTCAAGTATCCGATGGCTCGGCCTTGGGTTTTACGCATTACCCAAGCCGGGTCCTTCGGTACATCTATTCGATAATTATGACACCCACAAACGATATTACTACTACTAAAGCCACTGCCGATAATAAAGAAATATCAAATGACAGGGCTATCCTCTTAAGTTTAATATTGGATTGTAATCGAAAGATAAAGAATATAATTTACAAACATATCATATTTGATTATTTTGGAAGTTGTTAGGTCCAAGGCCTCTAAATTGGCCTCTAAATTAAATTGTTGGAGCAATTATGGATATTTCAAGCAATGGATTTTGGGCTTATTTTAAACATAACCTAAAAGATGGAATTATAACTGGAATCTTGGGGGGAGGTTTTGGAGGATTAAGCTTTGCCCTTGTAGTAGCCTTAACCCATAATTATTTTAAACCAAGCATATTCTTGATGGGGTTAGGTTATTATCCCCTTTTAGGATTGGCTTGCGGAATAATCTTCGGGATTCTTCTTTCGATAATCAATTTGGTTCTTATGCGGGGGCAACGCATTAAGCATACGAAGATACTCCTTTTTATCGCTCTGGCTATTATACCATTAGGCCCAGCTTCCTACCCTGTTTTCCTAAAAATGGGGTTGATGTTTAATAAGATAAACTTTTTGAACATTATAATTTACTCGATCATTCTCACCATTTTATGGGTCTTTTACCTTTTTATAGTTCTAATAATGAAAAAAATCGGTGATCTTTTAAGGTTGAGTTGGATAAAATTCGGGTATATGATTTATATCTCTCTTACAATACTGCTAACCTTATTACTTTTACTCCTTCCATCCAAAAGCAATTATTTTGATCCATATAATGAAGGTGATAATACAAAGCTTGCCAACCGACCTAATGTTTTTTTGATAATTATCGATACTCTCCGCTATGATTGGATATCCCCATACGGTTATGATATTAAAACACCGAACCTTCAATCTTTTTCCGATGATGGTATTCTATTCACGAATATGTTCTCTCAATGTTCTTGGACAAGGCCCTCTGTATCGAGTTTTATGACTTCTCTATATCCATCTCAACATGGCGTGGAAACATACACCGATATTTTGAACCCAAATAGTAAAACTTTGGCTCTTTCTATGAGGAAAGCAGGATATTACACGGTTGGTTTTTGTAATAATTTTCACCTATTAGCTGCCTACAATTTCTCCATAGGATTCAATTATTACGAATACCTCAGCCCATCGGATGTAATACCGGTTGACAAAAATGCTCCCAAGCTGGATTTTGTAGCATTGTTAAGAGAAAACTCGAAAAAGTATCTCCTAAAACTTAAACCCAAAAACGCGGTCAATTATTATTATTATGATGCTTTTAGGGCTACTGATAGGGTTACCGACTGGTTATCAAAAAATCGTAATAAGAAATTCTTTATGTTTATTCATTATATGGATCCGCATGTGCCGTATTTTAGGTATCCCTACGACGGCAATTATTACGATCCTCCCAGTATTTGTCAGGGAAACATTTATTCTGCTGACGAGGTGGCGGACTTTGCCGTATTCTACCGTCAGGAGATAGAATATCTGGATAAGGGGTTAGGAAGGCTGTTCGATTATTTGAAGAATCAGGGTATTTATGACAACTCCTTAATCATCATAACTGCGGACCATGGGGAAGAGTTTTTCGATCATGGCGGTGCGGCACACGGGCGAACTCTCTATGACGAAATGACTCATATCCCTCTAATCATCAAACTCCCGTATTCCGAGAAAAGAGGGACTATTGATAGGCATTTGGTTCAATCGATAGATATAGCTCCTACCATAGCAAACTTAGTTGGTTCACAGATATTTAATAATTGGCAGGGGAAGGATATTTTTTCTAAGGTCAAAACCAAATGGAGCATCGCCCAGTTGATGAAATCTAAACGGGCCACCGCTATAAGGAGTTTAACGGAGAAGTTATATTTAACCTACAATACCGATGAGACCCTTCCGCCGGTTGCTTATTTTAATTTGGTTAAGGACCCCAAAGAATTAAACAACCTCGCCGATAACCCTGTTTACAAAAAGAGAATAATTGAGCTTCAGGACACACTCAATTACCTGAATTCAACATTAGCGGTTAATGCATCTCGCGCAAAACAAATCGAATTGGATGGAACAACAAAGGATAGGTTGAAGGCTTTGGGATACATTGAATAAATTAAGAAAATCCTTTTGTTGCCTTGCTATATTTAACCGATAATATATTTTAATCGTGAATATTATACGCGAGCTTCATTTCAGCAGCACTATTTTTTTGGTTATTGATTTATTGTTTGTTGATAAACGGCAGAAGTAGATGGCGGATGGTAATTTATTAGCGTTCCAAGTGATGCTATGTTGACCGGGAGTTAAATCGTTATCTATTAGTTGGGCGATTTTGCGTCCGGATAAATCATAAATCGATAATTCTACCCTCTGCGGTTTGCTTATATTATCCCCATCAATAATCCTGCTATCGCTCCCTGCCGGGATTTTGAATTTAATTGTCGTCTCGCCGTTGAAGGGGTTGGGGTAGGAGGTTAAG
>JALSTH010000098.1 GCA_026983835.1 Candidatus Zixiibacteriota bacterium
CAAAGTGGAATCGGTCGGAACAGTCAGCTCCCCGACAACATTATACGGACTATTCGCCGCCGTCCATTCCCCCCATACATCCCCGCTTACATCGGTAGCCGAAGCGATGGCAGGGACCGCCATCAGCCAAACAAGTGAGAGTAATAACCGCTTCTTCATCCTTTCCCTCCTCCAATGATATAATCACAAAAACCTGTCAAAAGACCTTTGTAATTAAAAATTAACCGGAATAATCTTTTATTATAATAAATCTGCAAAGGACGGCCCCGAAATCATTCATGCTTTATTTTAAAATATGATAAAATCTTTTATCCCGCAAGGATATTATTTGAATTTCATCGTTGAGATTTGATTAAAAATCAATACCCTTTTGAGCTAAAATCCCCTTTTGATAGGGGTGCTTTATCTCTTTCATCTCGGTAACCAAATCGGCTTTATCTATAATCTCCGAAAACGCCCCCCTTCCGGTCAATACCAAATGAACATTTTCCGGTTTATCATTAACAAACTCCAAAACATCTTCCACTTCAAGCAATCCCAATTTCATAGCAACATTTATTTCATCCAAAATGATGATGTTATATTTACCGGAACTCATTTTACCTTTGGCAAATTCAAGCGCCTTTACAGCGGCTTTGCGATGCTCCTCAAAGGGGAGCTCATCATCGATTATTCCCACAAACCCCTTCCCCATCTGATATATCTCCACTTCCGGTTTGAGTTGCTTAAGTCCGTCCAATTCCCCATATTTCCAAGACCCCTTTATAAATTGGACAATGCAATTTTTAAACCCATATCCAGCCGCCCGAACACACATACCCAAAGCGGCCGTAGTCTTACCTTTGCCATCGCCGGTATAAACTATTGTTAAACCAACTTCTTTTTTGTCCTCATTCATTATGATATCACCTCTCATTTATTTTCATCGAAATTATCTATCAGCATTATGGGATGAAGGCTTTGGGCGAAATCCTGTTGATATTCGAATTGCAGAATACAGGTCGGGCAACAGGATGCCACTATTTCCGCCTTAGAATCGGCAAGAGCCTTTTTCTTAACCGCAAAAATGTCCTTTGATTTATCCGGATGCGAAAAATAATATGTGCCCGCAAATCCGCAACATCTATCCGCATAATCCATTTCCACAAAATCGGCGCCCAATTCCTTGATAAATCGCCTTGGTTCGGAAGTAATGCCAGCCGTTCGTAAATGGCAGGAATCGTGATAAGTGATTTTCGACTCCCTTGAAGTCCTCAAGTTATTACCGAATTTCAACAGAAATTCGGTAATTTCATATACCTTTGAAGCCAGCTTTTTGGCTTCACCATAATATCTATCATTTTTATTGAAAAGATGAGGATAATCCTTGAGCATCAACAGACAAGTTCCACAGGTAGTTATCACATAATCGAAGCGATTAAGGGAAGTGATATTTACAATAGCCGATTCCTTGGCGTATTCCTTAAAGCCATAAGTTTCAGCCGGAACACCACAACAAACCTGTTCCGGAATCGCAAAAGGGATATTTTCCCTCTCGAGAATTTTTACTACCGTATCGGCAGTGTTATTATCCAATAATCCATCGGCACAGCCATAGAAATAAGCCACCTTCGGATTTTCACCGTTACTCCACCCCTTCATCCGCGAAGCAAACGGTTCTCTTGAAATAATCGGAAGGCGAGCGTCTTTATTTATCTTAAGCGCCGGTTTAGAAAGCGATTCCAGTATTTTCCTGCCAAGGCTACTCTGAATAAAGCGAAGCGCCAAAGACGCATTAGGGGCGATCTTGCTCAACAAATCCGAATTCTTAAGGATATTTAATATTGGTTCAAGCAGAGGCGGTTTATTAATCTCCCTAAATAACAGCGATTGGGCGGATGCATCAACCCCCGCCGGACAGACCGTTCGGCAAGTTTTACAGTTTATACAGGTGCCTAATGATTCATCTTTGATTGAAGTGCTTATCCCCGGATAGCTACTTACTTTTACTCTACCGCGCGGGCTATACAATTCGCTCCCATAAACCTCAAATGATGGGCAGGACGGTACGCATTTCCCGCATTGGGAGCAATCCCAATTCAAGCGGGGGATATCGATGTCTGCGACTATATCGGTATTGGAAGTCAATTTAACGCCCGGGTTTAGGATGTCATTCGGATCCAAAATCGCTTTTATCCTTTTAAATATCGAATAAACCTCCTCACCATAGACATAGCGCAAAAAAGGAGCCCTGACTCGCCCATCCGCATGCTCTCCGGAAATAACTCCTCCCTGCCTCAATATCTCATTGTAAACTTCGGCGGAAATCAAACACATCTTCTCACGATCGGTGGCATCGGATGCGTCAACCAAGGGTTTAATATGGATATTTCCGTCCCCGATATGCCCATACCCCCCATAAGAAATTCCATATTTACCGAAGATATAATCCAAAGTTTCAAATATTTCCGGAAGCTTTTCCGCTGGCAAGCAAGCATCCTCAACAAACGGTAAGGGCTTTTTTAGAGGATGATATTTGTATAAGGTGGGTAGCAGAGATTTCCTCGCCGCCCAAATTTCATTTTGTTTGTCGGGGTCAATTTCAAATACAGGGTTGGCCGAGACTTCATCGGGATTTATAATCCCCGTCAATCGATGTTTAATATCTTCCAACTCGGCGACATCAAATTGAAGTAAAAGCATAGCGGAAGCATCATCGGGTAAACTATATTTCGAACGCCCGATTAAATCCATTGAATTGCTGTCAGCCATTTCCAATGAATATGGTTTCAATTTCAATAATTTCGGAATTAATCCCCCTATATCCTTATACCTTTTATAAAATAACAGAACGGTAAATAACTTCGGAGGTAATTGCTCCAACATCAACTCCGCACTTTCGAAAATACAAAGTGTACCTTCGGAACCGATAAATATTTTATTGAAATCGACCCAACCATCATCGTATTTATCAAGAAACGACCATAAATCGTAACCGGTTGAATTTTTCTTTACATCTCGCCGTCGGGGAAGAATATTACCCCTATTGGCGATTATCAAATTAAAGACCTCCTCAAATTCCGGATTACTATCGAAAAAACCTTTCAATTCCCGACTCCCCAACTTCAATGGCTTGATAAAAAGCATCTTACCCACGGCGGTTATAATATTCATTGAGCGGATATATTTTCGAGTGGTGCCATAGCGAACCGTCCTCGAACCGGAGGAATTGTTAGCCAACATTCCACCTATACGACAGGAGTCCCCGGAGGATGGATTCGGGGCGAACATTAATCGATATTTAGCTGCTCTTATATTCAAATCATCGAAGATAACCCCAGCGGATACGGTTGCTATTTTATCCTCAGGATTTATCTCTATCTTATTATCATATTGACAAAAATCGAGGATTATCCCCGGTCCTATCGCTCCCCCAGCCAATCCCGTTCCCCCTCCCCTTGCGGTTATCGGTATCTTATATTTATTGCAAACTCGCAGAGAAGAAGAAATATCGTCCACCGAACGGATTGTTATTACCGCTTTCGGAGTAATAGAGTAAATTGAAGCATCGGAGTTATAAACCGATAAGTGGCTCGGATCGGTATGGATTTGTTTTGGAGTTAGATTGCCTCGCAATTCGGATAAGCATTGTTCAAATTCAACATCGTCCATAATAATTATATACAAAACTGAAAAGTTATCGATCTCTCACAAAATAAATAGGATTAATATGAAATACAATTCATTTGATGCGTATAACAATAATTACATTTATTAAAATCTTTTTAATACGGAAAAACGAAATATCTGATTTATGTTGACAGTATCATACTCATTTATTAAATTGCGAGCTAAATAAACCCAATGCAATTTACGAAATATTTTAGGAAGCACTATGTCGGTAATGCCCGATAGTTGGATCAAAAAGATGGCAATTGAAAATAAAATGATTGAACCGTTTGTAGATAAGCAGGTTCGGGGACATACGATTTCTTACGGCGTGTCATCATATGGTTATGATATTCGAGTAGCGGATGAATATAAAATTTTTACGAATATCAATTCGACTATCGTCGATCCCAAACAATTCGACGAGAAGTCATTTATAAGTTATAAAGGAGATTATTGTATAATCCCGCCGAACTCTTTTGCCTTGGCGAAAAGCATCGAATATTTCAGGATTCCGAGAAATATTTTGACAATATGTGTCGGTAAATCGACCTATGCGCGTTGCGGTATTATTGTAAATGTAACCCCCTTCGAGCCCGAGTGGGAGGGATTTGTAACGCTGGAAATCTCCAATACAACACCACTGCCGGCAAAAATATATTCTATGGAAGGAATTGCTCAGGTTATATTTCTAAAAGCCGATGAGATTTGTGAGGTTTCTTATGCCGATAAGGCGGGGAAATAT
The DNA here is from genome assembly GCA_026983835.1 of Candidatus Zixiibacteriota bacterium. Taxonomy (GTDB): domain Bacteria; phylum Zixibacteria; class MSB-5A5; order UM-FILTER-46-8; family UM-FILTER-46-8; genus JALSTH01. The sequence goes on from JALSTH010000098.1 coordinate 4,394, forward strand.
CAGAAGCAGAAGGCAATAACTTATCCCAAGGTAGAGTAGAAAAGGGAAATAATTCATAGGACAACTTTAACCATAAGGTGCGATAGCACTTATTAAAATAAACAGGAGGAACTTTGAAGGAAATTAGAATACACGGCAGAGGAGGTCAAGGGGCCGTAACGGCGGCGGTTTTATTAGCCACGGCGGCTTTTTATGACGGTCTGCAAGCTCAAGCCTTTCCATCGTTCGGATCGGAGAGGATGGGCGCACCTGTGCAGTCGTTCGTTCGGGTTGACGATGAATCAATTCGACGACGGGATCAGGTATATGATCCGGATTATTTAATCATTCAGGATTATACTCTATTGAGCGCAATCGATGTTCTACATGGCCTTAAAGAAAATGGACTGTGCTTAATCGATTCCGAGAAAAAGCCTGAGGAATTCAATCTCAACACCAAGGCGAAAGTAGTGACCGTCCCGGCTACAAAAATAGCCCGCGAAATAATCGGCAGGCCTATACAAAATACTACCCTTGTCGGCGCTTTGTGCGGAGCTACGGGTTTGATTTCAGTCGATGCGGTAAAGAAAGCTGTTATGGAGCGTTTCCCGGGCGCAATTGGCGAGAAAAACGCCCAAGCAGTGCAAGCAGCTTATGATTTACTGAAAGGAGAATAATAAATGGCAAAGCCAGTAGGAATATATGTTAAACCCGGTTCAAGTAAGGAAAACAAAACCGGAAGTTGGAGAACGGAAAGGCCCATATTTAAACACGACACCTGCACCGATTGCCGCATTTGTGTGATGGTATGCCCTGACGGTGCTGTTTTTGGATCCAATTATATTTACGATCCGGACTATGATTATTGCAAAGGGTGCGGCATCTGCGCACAGGAGTGTCCGGTCGATGACATTGAAATGGTCCCGGAGGTGAGGTAATGAAAAAGTTTATTGAAGGATCGATGGCTGTGGCGGAAGGGGTAAAAATATGCCGTCCCTTGGTGGTTTCAGCTTATCCCATAACGCCACAAACTCATATAGTCGAACATCTGTCCCAAATGGTCGCTGACGGCGATTTGGATGCCCAATTTATAAATGTGGAAAGCGAGTTTGGAGCCGCCTCGGTAGTTTTGGGGGCGGAAGCCTCCGGGGCAAGATCGTTTTCCGCTACCACATCTCAAGGATTGCTTTTGATGGGCGAGGTATTATTCAATATCGCCGGTATGCGTCTTCCGGTAGTAATCACCGTGGCAAACCGTTCGGTTTCCGCACCAATCAACATTTGGAACGACCATTCCGATTCGATGGTAATTCGGGATTCCGGATGGATTATGCTTTTTGCGGAAAACAATCAGGAAGCGCATGATATGCAAATACAGGCTTATAAAATCGCTGAAACCCCGGAAATAAGTCTGCCGGTAATGATTAATATGGATGGTTTCATCTTAACCCACGCTTATGAAACTGTGGATACAATAGGTCAGGAGGAAGCTGATAAATTTCTTCCACCTTACAAACCAGAGATTTATCTGGATGTTGAAAATCCCATAACAATGGGACCGCTTGAAGAACCGCAATGGTATATGGAAACCCGCTATAGGATTCAGGAAGCCCAAATGGAAGCTAAACCGATCATAAAAAGGGTTGCGCAGGAATTCAAAGAACAGATCGGGCGCTATTTTGGCGGCTTAATCGATACCTATAGAATAGATGGCGCCGAAACATTATTGGTAGCGATGGGGTCTGCTATCGGTACCATTAAAGATGCAATCGATGAACTTCGGGATAAGGGCGAAAAGGTTGGTTTATTAAAAATCCGTTGTTTCAGACCCTTCCCGAATGAAGAGATTATCGAAGTGTTAAAAGATGTCAAGAATGTTGCTGTATTGGAAAAAGCGGTTTCATTAGGCGCATCGGGTATAGTGGCTGATGAAATTAAAGGTGCGCTGTATCATACGCCGTATCGTCCAGAAATATCGAATTTCTTCTTGGGATTGGGAGGCAGAGATATTTCGAAGGAATCCATTATTGAGATATACAATGAAACAATAACGAAACGGCAGGATAATATCTTCGTGGATATTCACCCCGATATAGTTGAGCAAATCAAAATTAGATAATTCCGATGGAGCTTAATATGAATAATCAAGAAAGCAATACAAAACCAAAAGAGAGGAAACGGAAGGAAAAGCCTCCCGTTGAGGAATCATTGTTGGCAATGGGACATCGTGCTTGCACCGGTTGCGGGGAAGCGTTGGGAGCCAAATTGGTAATGGATGTGGCGGGTCCCAAAACCTATGTTGCTACGGCAACGGGTTGCCTTGAGGTTTTCTCAACTCCATTTCCGGAATCGGCTTGGAGGATGCCTTGGATACACTCATTGTTTGAAAATTCGGCAGCTGTCGCCGCGGGTATCGAAGCTGGTTTGATTGCCCAGGGGCGTGATAAAGATGTCAATGTAATCGCTCAGGGGGGAGATGGAGGGACAGCCGATATAGGTATAGGATGTTTGTCGGGGATGTTGGAAAGGGGACATAATGTGCTTTATGTCTGCTACGACAATGAAGCATATATGAATACAGGAGTGCAAAGGAGCGGATTAACTCCGTTTGATGCCCGTACGACCACCAGTCCTTATGGTAAAAAATCATGGGGGAATAAAACCGAAAAGAAAAACCTTCCGGGCATCGTCGCTGCACATAATATTCCCTATGTGGCAACCGCTTCGGTCGGCTACCCATTCGACTTACAGAGAAAAGTGAAAAAGGCGCTATCGATAAAGGGTCCGAAATTTATTCAGATTCATGTCCCCTGCCCGCTGGGTTGGGTTTATCCCGCCCATCTGACCGTTGAGATAGCGAAGTTAGCAATCCTTACGGGCTTAATCCCGATTTATGAAATGGAATACGGCGAATTAACGAGGTCCCGTAAAATCGGGAAAAACAGAAAACCTGTGGAGGAATATCTTAAATTGCAGGGACGGTTTAAGCATTTATTCTCGGGAAAACCGGAAGCCGAGGAGGAACTCGAAAAAATACGGCAGATAGCGGAAAAGAACATCAAGAAATTCGGTTTAGCATAGAGAATAACCGCTAATTTATAAAACGGCTATGATTACGGCAATAGGGGATTTTTTACTTTATTGCCGTTGTTATATTGGGAAAATCCTGATTGGAATATAAACCCCCGACAAAATAATCGATTTTCTTAAAAGGGTAATAGAATCAGCCGATAACAAAGTTATAACATCGGAAAAAAGGACTGTTGATAAAATTTATAAATATGAAAAACGCTACCACATTGTTAAATAAAACCATTTCGCAGACGGCGGATAAAAGAATCCTGATAATCGATTCGGCAAAGAGATATTCAGCCGTTATTTCGGATAAGCTTAAAGTGATGAGATATTCGGTCGATGTGCCTTTTTCATTGGAAGACATAGTGGACTATTTTGAGCATTATCTCCCCCAACTGATAATATTGGACCTCGATAACGAACCGGAGTTAAGCATCAAGGTATTACGATGGATAAATCATATCAATTATAAATGGAAAGTAATAATAGTATCCGATATTCTAAATTCGGGAACAACTAATGATTTAGACAAGCCCAAAACCTCCTCAAGAATCCTTTTCTCGGATTCAAATGCGGATAATTTATTATCGCTCGCCGAAAGACTATTAAATAACGAGTATAATCATACCACAATAGAATACGATTTAACCGTTATGTTTTCCGAATTGATAAAACCCATCTTTAAGCATTTGGCAAAGAAATATAATAAAAATATCTATCAGGAAATTACCTCTGCGGTTGAAAAAAGTTTGTATTCCACAGCATTGGAATATTGTAAGAAAAATCAGGTCAAGGCTTCGGCGTTGTTGGGTGTTTCAAGGAATACATTACGAAGCCGAGTGAAAAAATATAATTTATATTGATATGCATAACCCGAAGTAGAGAGAAAAATAGATGTACCCGCCGTTCGGAGGGGGACGGCGGTACGGAAACGGTTCCACAAATAATGTGGAATCGTTTCGTTTATAAACCCATACTTCGATATAATACCAAAAAACATATATAAAATATATTGCTGTTTTAATAAAATAATTGTTGACAAGTTTTCCAAATATTATAAATTTTCGCCGTTAATATTGTTCTAACTTTTACGATAATTATCCATAGTTATAAAATGAAAACAGCTTTTTTCAACTATTAACATTTTCCCTCAGGAGGTTGTTTAATGATTTGCATCGGTTGTGGTGAAAAAATAATCGGCGAACCGTATTGGTTCGAAAATAAACCCTATTGTACGCCGGAATGCGCCGAAGCAAGTTTAGAGGATGATGATTTATTTGAAGAGGATTATGAAGAATTCGATTATGAAGAATTCGAAGAAGATTATGATTAGCGTTGTAAATCGCGCATATTAATATCTCGGGCAGTCCACCAATATATTGTTTCACTTATTCGGATTTACTACAAGGATGTTTTTTATACCGTTATTCATATACGCCGACTAAATCATTTCCGCAATTTTAATGATTCGGCAAATTTATTATCGTCTATAAGGCAGGGGATTACGCAATTAAATATGGGGACTTTACCATAAATAACCATGCTATTTCTACACCTATAACATTTATTATAAGCTCGCCCACCTATAATTCTTTATTAAACAATAACTTATAGCCCCTCCCTCATTTACGCTCCTTTCGGATTGGTATTTGCGATTATACCGTTTGAAACGGAAATCGGCATTTCAGTTGACAAAAGGAGGGGCGCAATGAAAATGAGATTCACATTAACGATGGAAGACTTGATTGTCAATGAGAAACA
>JALSTH010000099.1 GCA_026983835.1 Candidatus Zixiibacteriota bacterium
CAATTTCAACAAAAATGTTTATTTCACGGTATCCGCATGGAATAAAGAAAACCATAATACTCTCACCTATCAAAAAGAAATAACAGTCTCCGATCCCCAGATGGGTAACGATTTTGGTAAGGAAGGGATAAATATCACCATATTGGATTTATGTCCCAACTATAGCTCCGCCGGCTTGTTAACTAAAAAAATATTAATAAAACAAAATTATAATATCAAATATTTAACGGATATTGAGGCGTCCTTTGAAAATCTTTTAATTGTATTTCCAGGTATTGCCGAATATGACCAATATGATCCCAACGATAGTTTTTATGTTTCTCAAGAAATTACTGACTGGATGAAAGATAAATTAATTCGAGGAACTGATATTTTGGTTTTTGGATATCAACGCCTTGATTATAATTTTTCATTGGGTTGGTTAAAAGCAGATTTCTTCCCTTGCGAAAACTATCCGGCAGATTCCGCTTATTGCAGTGGGTTTTTAAGTGGTTTAAAATTTTATTATCCAGAAGCCCCCTATGCTACTGAAGCTATAGGTATTGATGTACAGGATGGTGAAAACCATGATATATATGAAGTCAATGACCCTCTTTGTACATACAGGGGCGGTTATTATATAAATATGACTAACAATTATAAGTCATTAATATTGAATATGGATCCCTCTTGGATTCAGGAAGCTGAAGGATGTAATACCTATGAGGATTTGTTGGCAGGTTGTTTCAACAATTTCTATGACATTCCCTTTACAGGAGTAGATGAAAATAACAAAATACCATTAACCTTTGAACTCTATCAGAACTACCCGAATCCTTTCAATCCGAGAACGAGTATAAATTACGACCTTGCTGCCAATTCAAAAGTTCGACTTGATATTTATAACTTATTGGGGGAGAAAGTGAAGACATTAGTCGATGCTTTCCAAAAAGCAGGCAACAAGTCGGTAAGCTGGGATGCATCGGGTTATTCGTCGGGGATTTATTTCTATAAACTAACCACAGGAGATAAAATTCTCACCAAACGGATGACCCTGCTGAAATAGTCAAAAGACAACCCCCACTATTAAAAGCGGAGGTTCCGATAAACCTCCGCTTTATCCTTTGGCAAAAACCGTTAATCGATTCTCTATCTTTGTAGTTCCCTGTATGGTGTTTGCGGTTTTGAGAAGTACTTTTTCTGCTTTCTCACTACGACACCCGTCAGTGCCAAAATTGCGATGAGATTTGGAACAGTCATTATCCCCAAGGCTGCATCACCGAAGCCCCAAACGATCTCCAATGCAAACAATGAAGCTAAAAAATTAACGATACAATAGACTATTTTATAAGGAAGGACCGCCTTATCACCCGCCAAAAACTGAATGGAACGGTCTCCATAATAAGACCAGCTTATCATTGTGGAGACTGCAAATAGAAATACCGCTACGGTCACAATATAATTGCCGTTATCGCCCAATAAAGGCGCAAGTCCAACTTTAAAAGCATAAGCAGTCATAGGAGAGCCATTAAGCGCTACCCCATCAATCTTAATCTTCCACGCATCGGTAACGAGGATGCTTAAACCGGTTATAGTGCAAACGATAATCGTGTCGATATAAGGACCTAACATCGCCACAACGCCTTCACGAATCGGATATTTCGTCTTTGCGGCAGCATGGGCGATCGGTGCCGAACCCTGTCCGGCTTCATTGGAAAACAATCCCCGCTTTACCCCCCAAACAAGGGTCATTAAAAATGTCGCTCCGGCAAAGCCGCCTATCTCCGCTGTCGGAGTAAATGCGCTCTTGAAAATCAAGGTAAAAGTTCCCGGTAATTTATCGAGATTAAAAACTAACACCAATAAGCCCGCGGTGACATAAAGAATAGCCATCGAAGGAGCCAATCGGGAAGCCACCTGTCCTATGCGTTTAATTCCCCCGACAATAACTGTAAATATCAAAG
>JALSTH010000100.1 GCA_026983835.1 Candidatus Zixiibacteriota bacterium
TGTCGCCCGCGAAATAAAAAATAAAGATAAATCTATCCCTTTAGTCCTTATCAGCGGTTGGGGAGCGCAACTCGATGAGGAAACTCTGCAGGATAGCGGAGTTGATTTGGTCGTTGCCAAACCTTTTAAGTTAGAAAAGCTCATAGATGTGGTCAGCAGGGCTTTTTTGATAAAAGAGGGAAAACTCAAATATAACTCTCCGTTAAGTTTATAAAGTTCTGATTCGGCGTCCACATTTTTAGCCGAAAGGGATATTTTTCCCTTTATAAATCCAAAAAATAAAGTTATCTTAATCCACTGCGAATTAACCTATGCATATTTGGTTCGTAATTATATTTTTATGGAGAACGGATAAATGCGAAAAAAAATACTGATTATAATATCGCTTGTCTCGATAATCGGATTTAACCTCCAAATCGTAAAAGCCGAACAGCCAATCGATAACAACGATAAAGTGAGCCCAAAGATGAGTGAAACCGCCATAGATTCCTTAACTGCGGAGCAATGGTATAAGAAAGGGAATCAAGCCGGGGCGACGAATCAATATGATGAAGCGATTGGATATTTCACCCGGGCGATTGACATTGACGGGAATTTCATCGATGCCTATAAAAAACGAGGGTTGGCTTATGCTTTCATTCGTGATTTACATTCGGCGGTGGACGATTTCAGCAAAGTCATCGAACTGAATCCAAATGATGCGCAGGCATATAAAAGCAGAGGGATGGCATACAGCGGTTTGCGAAAATATGATTTAGCCCTTGCCGATTACAACACCGCAATTTCCCTCGACCACAATTATGCTCTCGCCTATAAAAGCAGAGCCTCTCTTTTTACCAAATTAAAAAGATACCCCGAAGCTATCGACGATTATAATGTTGCGATTAAACTAATCCCCAATGACGCCGAGGCTTATAAAAATCGAGCATCCTTGTTTGTGCTTCTCCATGAGTTCGGAAAAGCATTGGCCGATTATAACAGATCGATTGAGCTTAATCCCCGTGATGCTCAACTGTATTATAATCGGGGGTCGCTGCTTGGTGACTTGGGGGAATACAACAAAGCAATAGAGGATTTCAATAAATCTATCGAGCTGAACCCGAGAAATCCGCTGCCGTATTACTCCCGTGGATTGGCATATAAGAATAAAAATAAGTTCCAGCAGGCAGCCGATGATTTCAATGATTACCTGAAGTTCGGCGGCAGCAGAAGGGACAATGCGGAAAAGGTAAGGCAGTGGATTATAGATATGGGATATACCCCCGATTATTAAGGGTTTCTACTCCACTTCCTCGAATTTGCAGGTGAAATGGCGCAGGAATGGGGGCTGATAGGTTATCCTCAACCCCTTTACGGTTTTCGGTTCGCTTACAATCTTCTCAAAAACCGAAGCAACATAATCCATCTGGGAATTAGTATAAACCCGCCGTGGAATCGCCAAACGCACCAAATCCAACGGTGGATAGATTTCCTTCTTTTGCCCGGCATCATATTTCCCGAACATCACATTCCCTATTTCCACCGATCTGACTCCACCCTCGCGATACAAAGCCACAGTCAGCGCCCAAGCGGGATAATTCTCCCGTTTGATATGTTTTATCATCTTCCCGGCATCGACAAAAACCGCATGTCCGCCGGTAGGCTTAATAATAGGCACCCCATAATTGAGCAGCTTGTCCCCTAGGTATTTTACCTGCTTTATCCGATATTCGAGGTAATTTTCATTGGTGACCTCTTCCAACCCTCTGGCGACAGCCTCCAAATCCCTGCCAGCCAATCCGCCGTAGGTCCGATATCCTTCGATAAGGATAAGCTTATTCGTCAATTTCGTTGCCCAAGAATCATCATTCATTGCCACAAATCCGCCGATATTGGCAAGCCCATCCTTTTTAGCGGACATTGTGCAACCGTCGGCGTAAGAAAACATTTCCCGAGCTATTTCCCTGATGCTCTTGTCGGCATAACCCTTTTCACGCATTTTTATAAAGTAAGCGTTCTCGGCAAAACGAGCGGCATCGAAGAAAAAGGGAATATCGTATTTATGGAGTGTTTCGGAAACCTGCCTGATATTTTCCATTGAAGCAGGCTGACCGCCTCCGGTGTTGTTGGTGATAGTTATCATCCCCAAAGGGATTTTTTCCGTTCCCACGCTTTTGATTTGCGCTTCCAATTTTTCAATATCGATATTCCCCTTGAAAGGATATTCGACTTCAGGATGTTTTCCCTCCTCGATAACCAAATCAACCCCGATTCCCCCATTGGATTCGATATTCGCCCGTGTCGTGTCGAAATGGTTATTCGAAGGGATATAATCACCTTCGGATAATATAGTCGAAAAAAGCAGATTTTCCGCTACCCGTCCTTGATGCACGGGTATTATATGCTTAAATCCGGTCAGCTCTTTTATTGTTTTCTCGAAATGGAAATAATTGCGGCAGCCGGCATAGGATTCATCCCCAACCATCATTCCAGCCCATTGATTATCCGACATAGCGGATGTCCCTGAATCGGTAAGTAAATCGATAAAAATATCCTCAGCCGAAATCAAAAAGATATTGTAATTGGCTTTCTTTATCCGCTCTTCCCTCTGCTTTCGGTCAAGCAATTTAATAGGCTCGACAACCTTTATTCTAAATGGTTCGATAGGAGCTAACAAATCCCCTCCCAATTTATGAAAGTAAATTAATGCCAGATTTTATATGTTATCCCCATTTAATACCTTTTCATCATCACCCATGGGTCGAAATTAACGAAATCGGCATGATTGATGATAATTGCCTCAACGGAACGAAAACCCTTATCTCCTTCGTGCGAATGTACCGCTATGATATGTTGTATCTCCACCGGGAGATTATGGGCGAACGCCAACGATGTCCCGGAAAAAGGATGCCGCAGATATTTCCCTTCGGATGATTTGACATACCCGCCATTTCCCCTGCCATATTCAAGCAATTTGCCTACATCGTGCAACAAACCTCCGGCGATTAATATATCGAAATCTATCGATAATTTTTCCCCATAATAATCCTCCAACACCTCAGCTATTTTTATCGCTATATCAGTAACCGCACGAGTATGTGTTATCAGAGAAATATCCGTATCCCCCGCCAAAAGGGAGAACGGTATTTCCTCCAATTCGCTTTCCTCCCAACCACCCAATCTCAGCGCATCGTTCCAGACCTCATTTATTTTGGTTTTGAGGTTTTCATCTTTAATCCGATCGACTTCCGGAAAGTATTTCCCAATATTCATTCTTGAAATCAGCTAATTACGGTTTAGAATTCCCTGTTTATTTCAAATCTCGCCCTTATCCGTCCGACCGGCTTCTTATGATGGCTCAATATCTCGGGACTGACGAACTTCTCCAAATCGGCGACCGCTTCCTCGCTTAAAAATCCCGCTTGATGAAGAAATTCAATCGTTGCCGGACGCACCGCTCTGGTTGCTCCATCCTCGATTTTAACCGCCCCACCTAAACGCATATCCGGAATCCCGAACATCTGTACACCCTCGGCACCTGATTTGGAAATAATCTTCCCGCCGGAGGCTTTCGCCAATTCATAATCAAAACGGCCCTCCCCCGAAATCATTTCCGGGTTCTCGCGCATCGCCAAAGTAATTGTCGAATAAACCTTCGCTATTTCGCGGGGAACCGTATTGGGAGAGAGGAGCTGAGCCATACCCCAAGCTATATTCCGCAGGGGCATCGCGAACACCGGTGCCCCGCAACCATCAATTCCGCGCCCTATCTTTTCTTGAGGATAATGGCAAACATCGGCGACGGATTTTAATATCATCTTTTGAGCCGGATGATCGAAGTCGAGATAATTTTCGATATCCCAACTTTTAAAAACGGAGAATGCCAACATCGAAGCGTGTTTCCCCGAACAGTTGTTTTGCAGGGGAGTAAACACATCGGAAGGACGGGGAGTAATACCTTTTACCGTGTAAAAATGCGGTATATGAACTCCGCATTGGAGGTTTTTCTCCGAAAGTCCTATCTTTTCCAATATGCCCTGTATCGTCTTGGTATGAACTTCCTCGCCGGAATGGGAACCGGCCATAATCGCAATTTCACGCGAGGTGAAACCATATTTCCTTGCCGCTCCACTTTCTATCATCGGGATAACCTGAAACGGTTTAGCCGCCGAGCGCAGAAATGTGTAGAATTCCACATCCCCTATATAGTAAAGGACCTTCCCCTCGACATCCGAAATCACCGCTGAGCCGCGGTGAATCGATTCTATGCTGTCACCGCGATAAACATAAACAAGTTTATTCGGCACAACAGCTTTTTTCTCTTCGTCGTCTGCAAATGTGAATTTTATTTTATTTGAGTTCGTCTGGCATCCCTCCTCAATTATACTTTTAACTCAGAAAGTATCTTCGGAATATCAAGAAAAGTTTTGGCGATATGAGCTCCTGCGGCACCTAAAACTTTCAATTTGGATTCCGCAGTCCCCATAGTACCTTCCACTATCGCCCCGGCATGCCCCATCCTTTTACCCGGAGGGGCATACACGCCACCTATCATTGCTATAACCGGAGTGCTCATCATCGTTATCTGTTCGGCAGCCATTTCCTCATAGACCCCACCTATCTCCCCAGTCATTACGACAGCTTTCGTCTTCTCATCATCCTCGAAAAGCTGAAGGATTTCAGCGAAAGTGGAGCCCAAAACGGGATCGCCGCCCAAACCTACACAGGTGGTTTCCCCATAACCGGTGCGGGTTAATGTATCAGCGATATAATATGTTATCGATCCGGAACGGGATAGTGTCCCCACCCGTCCGGGTGTAAAGGCGATATCGGGCATAATCCCCAAATTCGCCTCTCCGGGGGTCATAATACCGGGCGTATTACCGCCTAAAACCCGCGCCCCGTATTTAACCGCTTCCTTGCGGATACGGAGCATATCGTGAATGGGGATATGTTCCGGCACAACCACAACAAATTTTATCCCCGCCCTGATTGCCTCTATCGCTGCTTCTTTAACGAATTTTGCCGAGAGAAAAATCACCGATGTGTCGGCTCCGGTTTTCTCGACAGCTTCCGCGCAGGTATCGAAAACAGGCTTACCTTCCACCGATTGCCCACCCTTACCCGGACTTATCCCCCCCACGATATTCGTCCCGTACTCTATCATTCTCTTGGTGTGGAATGAGCCCGCACCGCCGGTTATCCCCTGCACGATTACCTTTGAATCTTTATCAACCAATATCGCCATTTATTTCTCTATACCTTCTGAAACCGTATTAAATACTATCTTCTTCTCTGTTTTCGGAAACTTTATTATCTCATAAGGGTAGGTCATCACCGTTAACATCCCGCCGCTCTCATCGTAAAGCACATTTATGACTACGCTGTCGGCAAAGGCTGTTATATTACCGACCTTGACGGAATAGCCCGATGAGTTCCTTTGTCCCATCATAACGCAAGCCGCTATCTCCTTATTGAAATCGATATCCGGCAGCGGAGGTTTCGGTTCGATGGAACGATGCGTCAAATCCCAAATATATCGAAAATCCTTATCCGTTTTCATAACCAAATTCATCTGTTCGGAACCGCCTCCCTGCGTTGACGAGTCCAAAATCTCAAACTTGACAGGCTCACCCTTTTCCCGTTTCCCCATAGACAGGAACATCATCGATGCCAAAAGTAGGATTATCGATACGCTAAACGCTTTTTTCATTTTTTCCCTTTCGCTAATTCAACAGCCCGTTTGGCGATCTCTTCGATAGGAGTCTCTATTCCATGAAATTCGATATTCCGAAAAAGTTCGGGGGTTTCATTTTTTGCTTCGTTGAAAAGCCTAACCCCCTCCTGCCACATATTCCCGGTCATCCGAAGGACCATTGGTTTGGATAATCCGTGTTCCTTCAAAAAAAGAATTACCCCCTTGGCAAAATCATCGCAACGGGAAATGCCGCCGAATCGAGCGCCGAAAATCGCTTTTACATTTGGATTCTCATCCAAGAGGATAAGCATCTTGGCAATCCTTTCGGGGGAAGGTCCGCCACCGGAATCCATAAAATTGGCTGGCTTCCCACCGTAATAATGAATGAAATCATTCCCCATTATCCCGAATCCCGCTCCGCCCGGAAACATCCCGATATCGCCGTCCAAGTCGAGATATGGTATCCCCCATTCACGAGCCTTTTTCTCACGGGGAGTCAGCTCCCCTTCCTCATGGCGTTTCTCAATGCCCCGCTTCGCTAAATCGGGATGACGAAACAGCGCATCATCATCAAGCGATATCCGAGCATCCGCCGCCATAAAACCGCCATTCCTCAACTTCACCAATGGATTTATTTCCACTAATTTGGCGTCATAATGAGTAAACAAACGGTAAAGGTTGGTGGAAAATGAAGAAAACTCCCGCAGTTGGGGAGAAACTATGCCCAACTTCTTCGCCAAAGCAAAACCATCGAAAGAAAAAATAGGCTCGTCTATCTCAAATTCTTTCCTGAAAATCCTTTCGGGGTTATTTGCCGCAACTTCTTCGATATCAACTCCACCCTCGGAGCTGGCTATCATCACCAATTCATATTTTGTACGGTCAATGGTCATCCCCAAATAATATTCGCTTTCGATATCCAAAAGCGGCTCGATTAATAATTTCTCTACCGAGTATCCCTTAATCTTCTTCCCGAAAAGCTCTTTGCTGATTTCAAAGACATCATCTTTGGAAGCAGCCGTCTTAATCCCGCCGGCTTTACCTCTGCCGCCGGTAAGCACTTGCGATTTAAGGACTACCCTATAGTTGTACAGTTCAGCTGCCGCAACGGCTTCCTCAGGATTATGGGCTACTTTTCCTCCCGGAATAGGAATTGAAAACTCGGCGAAAAGCTCTTTTGCCTCATATTCGTATAATCTCAATTAATTCCTCCTGATATCGGAATTTATTTCGGTTGGATACTTTTTTGCTAACCGCAATATAATCCGAACCCAAATAAAAAATTCAAAACTTATATATAGATATTGTCTCCCTTTGGCAAGGGAATAATAAAAAACAGCCACCCCTAAAAAAAGATTTTTACGAAATTTTATCTAACTTACAAAACCGAAACAGGGCAGTTTATGGCGAGAATATTACTGAATCATCGGGATTTTGGTTATTGTAATTCTAATTTTGACTAAGGCATTTGATAATCTCGCTAACGCTCGGGACTCTCCCCGATGAAATCAATCGCCCATCGATAATCAAGCCGGGGACTAAATTTACCTTATACCTCAGGTAATCCGAAGCATTGCGTGATTTCTCCAAATCGACTCTAATACCAGTTCGTTTAACGGCTTTTTCGACATTAACCTCCAACATACGACATTTCGTGCATCCAGCACCAAGGATCAGGACTTTTCTCATAAAGTTTCCTTTTTCGTTAATTCCATTTAACTGTTTAAAATCGTTTATTGTTTATGTTAATTAATCCAATTTCCCAATCTTTTGTTCTCTGATCCGTTTGGCAATATTCTATATGAGTTGGGCAGACTCCCTGCCTGATCGAACACTTTCCTATCCATTAAGAAAATTATTCCCCTTGCATTAAATTTCTATTACAATATTTCCGTAATGTCAAGCCTTGTATATAAAAAAAAACAGCTTTTTTATCTAAAATCTCCCAAACAATAAATAAATTAAGGGACACCAGTTTCGTTTCGAGCCGCCATTTTTTCGCATTCATACCCTTTTTGTTGACATTGAATAAAGGTTGATATTAAATTGGAAAATGGTAATCAACAACAAGTAAGGAGGTTTTGAATGCTAAAACTTACATATCACAGCCATTCCTGTTTTAGTCTAAGCGATGGTGATAAGAACATCATTATCGACCCATTTCTAACCGATAATCCGCTGGCGGAGATAAAACGGGAGGAGGTCAAGGTCGATGCCGTGTTGCTTACCCATGGGCATGGCGATCATTTGGGTGATGGAATTGATATTGCCAAAGCTAACGATGCTTTAATTATCGCTCCCTTTGAATTGGCGACCTATTGCGAGGGCAAAGGTGCCAAGGTTCACGCGATGCATATCGGGGGTAGTTATGATTTCCCCTTCGGAAGGGTAACTTTGACCATCGCCCATCACGGTTCGGGGCTACCGACGGAAAATGGTATTATTTACTTGGGGAGCCCTTGCGGTTTTGTGGTTCGGATGGATAATAAGAATATCTACCACGCCGGTGATACGGGACTGTTTTATGATATGAAGCTTATCGGGGAGCTTTATCCTTTGGATTTGGCGCTGTTGCCCATCGGCGGGAATTTTACAATGGGGATAATGGAAGCGCTAAAGGCGGTTGAATTGCTATCGCCCAAAGCGGTTATTCCTATGCATTATAATACATTCGATGTAATCGAACAAAATCCTGAGGATTTCACCTCCCGTCTTCCATCATCGGTAAGCAGCAAAATCCTTAAACCCGGAGAGAACTACGAGTTTTGACACTCGAAAGATCTTAATTACAATGGCGGCAATATTATTTCTAATATCGCCGCTTAAAAATATTAGAGCCTTAACGATTACCGGAAATATCAAGGAAAATAAAACCCAAAGGCAGGTAGAGGAATATGCGCGGGAAGTTGCGGTTGCCGGTGGAGGACTGTTCGCAAACTGTCTGCCGGATACCGTAACGGTAATGATTGCGAACACAAACGAAGATTTTCAAAGATTAACCTCTGGCAGGCTTCCCGAATGGGGTATCGGCGCCGCTGATTTATCGAGGATGAGAATTATAATAAAAAATCCCTCCCGCTTTTCATACGGCCAAAGCTTTGGGGAGGTCGTTCGCCACGAATTCGCACATATTTATCTTCAGAGTTGCTGTTCGGGATGTCGATGGCCCCGCTGGTTTCAGGAAGGGTGCGCAATGCTGTTTTCGGGCGAATGGCGGGTCGGCAGGGATATCACCGTAGGAAGAGCCGCCGCCTTTTCTCATCTGCCATCCCTTAAGGAACTCGAAAATGTCAACAGCTTCTCGCAGGCGAAAGCTTCATTGGCGTACTCGATGTCTTTTCTGGCGGTCCGCCATTTTATCGACCAATTCGGCAGACAGGGACTAATCGAGCTTTTCGCAAATATGAGGGCAGGACAACTTTTCCCAACCGCATTTTATAATACGACCGGGATGAGTTATGATAAATGGGATAACGACTTTAGGAATTATCTCAAGAGAAGATACTTTTTTATCTTTTGGTTTGGAGATTTTCCTGTCTTTTGGGTTTCGATGGTTTTATTTTTCGTGGTGATTTATATTTTAAAACGACGGCAGATGAAACGCAAAACCGACAAATGGGAAAAAGACGAAAATTACGATTATTTCGATTATGGCCCACCACCGGATTAAGCATTACATAGAATATATCCCTATGATGGTAACGCTCAATCTCCTGAGGCTATTACCATATAGATTCGGGGTAGCCTTTGGGGCATTCCTCGGGAGTGTGGCTTGGCATATCCTCAGGATCCGTCGACGCGTCTCTATGGAAAACCTGCGCCGCTGTTTTTCGGATCGATACACCAAAAAAGAACTCGCCAAGATCGGACTTGAATCCTATAAGAATTTCGGCAGATCAGTGCTGGAATATGCCCTTATAACCAAGCTAAAAGGTGGACGGATAGCCCAATATGTGAAAACTGAAAATAAGGAAATTTTCGATAGTATGATCGGCGAAGGGAAAGGATGTATCGGCGTCGGCGGGCATTTTGGAAGTTGGGAGGTGAGCGGAGCCAACCTAAGTTATCTTTGGCCCGGCTATATCGATTATCTGGTAGGCGAACAGCACAACCTCTTGGTGGATGACCTGATGAATAAAAACCGACACTTGATGGGAATTGGAACGATAAAGATGGGTGTTGCCGCCAGAGCAGTTTTGTCATCGGTCCGCAAAGGTAAAATGGTGGCGATGCTCTCCGATCAGGATGCCGGTAGGGGGGGGGTGATAATCAAATTATTCGGCCTGCCAGCCTCGACCCCAAAAGGCCCCGCCGCTTTCGCCCTGAAGGCAAAGGTACCCATAGCGATGGGAATTATTATTAGAGAAAAGGGGCCATATCATCGCTTTATATGTGAAAAGCCTATCAGGGTAAAACCGAGTGGAAATAAAGAGGAGGATATCAGACTGCTAACCCAACAATATACCGATGTCCTCGAAAAATATATACGCCTTTATCCCGACCATTGGTTTTGGGCGCACAGGCGCTTCAAATCCACTTTGAAATAAAACTCTATTAGGATTATGAGATACCCTGCCGTTATCGCCCTGTTATTCTTGGTGGCTGGCATCGTGGGAGCCTACTTCCTGACGATTCCCCCTTGGATACCGATAATGATAACCGCAGCGCTTATACTAATATCCTTGATTCTACTGTATTCAGGCGAACGGCGATATCTGAATATCTCCGTTGCCTTACTTTTGATAAGTTTGGGATTTGCCCGAACACAACTGTTTACCAGCCAATACCCGGCTAATCATATTTCAAAATTTACATCCTTAAATACCAAATTGCGCTTTGCCGGAAAAATAGCTTCCGAGCCGGATATCAGGGATTCATACACATATCTGACCCTATCGGTTGATTCCCTCTATATAAGGAATAAATCAATCCCGACAACCGGTAAGGTTTTAGTAAAGATCCGCCCCGCAACCGGCAAGTTTCAATACGGGGATTATGTTTCGGTTTACGGATATCTGAACAATCCCCCTAAACCGGGCAATCCGAACCTCTTCGATTATCGCGGTTATCTCAATCGAAAAGGGATATACGGCTACTGCTCGGTCAAGGGTGATTACAATGTAAATATAATCAAACATTCAGGATATAACGATTTCATCTCGGCAATAATTTTACCGGTGCGCCGATACCTTTTGTCGGTTTTCTCCCAGCTTCCACATAAGGAAAACGGGGCATTATTGGCAGGATTTTTAATCGGGGAGAAAAGGGGGATTCCTGTTAAGATCAGGAACGATTTCATCCGCTCCGGGACGATGCACCTTTTAGCCGTCTCCGGTTCCAATGTGGCTCTTGTCAGTTCGCTATATTTCGTTTTTCTGATGTTTATCCCGATAAAGAAGCGTTGGAAACTGCTGGGAAGTATCCCTGTTTTGATAATCTTCTCTTTTGTCGCCAACAATGAGCCCTCCGTAGTGCGGGCTACGATAATGGTTATAATCGGGATTTCCGCCTATATATGGAGACGCAGGGTAAACCCTTTGAACATAGCCGCCTCGGCTGCGCTTTTGATTTTATCGGTTTATCCATTATGGCTTTTCGATGCCGGTTTTCAGCTATCCTTTGCCGCCGTTTTCGGGATAGTGCTCTGCCTTAAAATGAGAATATTTAAATCCATAAACGGGGAAACCATCTGGGGAAAGTTTAAGGGATATATTATCCGAATAATCTTGATAAGTGCGGCCGCTTTCTTGTTTACCGCTCCGATTATCGCTTATTATTTCAACCGAATAGCGACCTATTCATTAATCGCCAATATTCCCGCCGCAATGCTTATTTCAATAATCACATTTTTGGGTGGAGTGAGTATAATCGTTTTCCCTTTGGGCGGATGGTTGGCTCAGGGCGTTTTGCTGCTGACAGATATTTCAATAACTGTTATATTGGACATAGTCGCCTTTTTCTCCTCTCTGCCCTACGCCAACCCGCTGATACCTTCGCCCTCGCTTTTGACCATCTTTATTCTTTACCTAATTCTCCTCGTCCCGTTGATAATCTCGTGGCAACCCCGTTTAGGCAAAATATTCCTGATATTATTCCTGTTTTTACTGAATGTCGATATATGGGGAGCGAATTACAGGATGACGCAAAAGCGTTGCTCGGTTGAGTTTTTAGATGCGGGTTATTCCAATGCGGTGTTTGTAAGCTTACCGAATAGCAGTAATACGCTTATCTATGCCGGCGATAAGCGAACCTATAAGTCGATAGGCGAAAAATATATATTGCCCCACATTTTAAGGGAAGGATACCGCAAAATAAATAATCTGATATTAACGGAAACCTCCGAGTGGTCTTTTAACGGATTGGATAGTTTGTTGAAGGAAAATATAATCCAAAAGGTGTGGATACCATATAATTCCACAATCAAAGAAAGTATCACAAATACTGGATATGGAGGAAGGATAAGCGAGTTTGATGCAGGGGAAATGCTTTCCGAAAAGGACGATAAAATTAAATACATCATTATAAAACCCGATAATAATTCAAGGAAAGCGGAAACGGATGACGACCATTTTGCCATAATGATTGAAGTCTTTGGCAGGGGCGTCCTTTTTGACGGCAAAACTCCGCCCGATACCGCAAGCGCTCATTTTCAGGAAGCGGAGATAATGCAATTGGATGAATCTTATGCAAAATGGGCGCTGAAGCGAGAAAACGATTGGGTAATACCGGTAATAATAAGCGGAAAGCCCTTCCTTTATTGGCTCGAAGGAAGGGAGGCGGATTACTCATCGATAAAGAGGATCCGTTATAGCGGCGCACAACGATATATTGTGAAGCCTGAGGGAATAACATCTTTTTGAGCGATTAATTTATGCTTACCACAAAACTTAAAAAAGAGCGGGGATTCAATGGGAATTTGAGCTCCATCCCGCTTTTGGATATTTTTCAACTTCTCTTCAGCGGAAGGAAAAGCGGTGTGTTGGAGATCGTGGATGGAGAAAGTAAGACCAAGATTTACCTCAAATCCGGATTGATAATCGCCGCGGAATCCACTATGGATAAAGACCTGTTGGGTAATCTATTTATTAAGCGCTGTCGTCTGCCTAAAAGAGAGTTGAATCAAGCTACCAACCTCCACCGAAAAACGGGGAAGCCTTTGGGGGAGATATTGATCGAGATGGAGATTTTAAGCGAAGTGGAGATAAACAGCGCCTTGAAAATAAAGGTGGAAGAGATTATTTACGATCTGTTCGGCTGGAAATCCGGGAATTTCCAATTCCACGAGGGGGATGTCTCGCCAAGACCTGAATTGGAGAACCCGTTAAATCCGATGAATGTTATAATGGAGGCTACGAGGAGACTTGATGAGTGGGCTCAAATTCAGGAGGATCTGCCTCCGGAAAATTCGATTTTATTCCCGATTATCCCTGAGGATTTCGCAGAGAACGATATACGGATTACAAAAGATGACTTCGCAATTATCACCTCCATCAATGGGAAAAAGAGCCTCCGCCAAATCTTAACCGATAGTCCCTACGATAGATTCACCACGGCCAAATCGATACACCGTTTCATTACAATGGGGCTTTTGGGTTATTCCAAATCCGAAATAGAAGACAACGATAACATCGAGGAAAATCCTCAATCGGTTTTAGAGGAGATTTTAAGATTTCATAAGGATATCTACGAGTTGGTATCGGGTTTCTTTTCCGAATATATGGGTGAAGCGGGAGCGGGGATTCTTACGAAAGTATTCAAAAAACGCCGATATAAAAATTCGATTTTGGACAAAGCGACATCCTCCAACGGGAATACAATCGATTTTTCCAAAGTATCGGAAGGGGATAAAAGTCTAACAGACCTCGCATATCTCTATAAAGTTTCGATTTCCTTTTATGCCTTATCGAAAGCGTATTTGGAAGCGGTAAGGGAATTCTTAGGCGGGGATATTTTTAATGAAGCGACATCCCGTCTTAAAAAGCGGAATTTAAGGCGATTCGAGAGCAGACGGCAACAGCTGATGGCGTTTGGCGTCGAAGAGGAGATATTTAAACTTCTGAATATAAAATAACAAAGCTTAGAGGGGGTTATGCCGAAAATAACATATAGATTGGGATTGGCGATGATAACCTTGGGTTGTCTTTTCGGTTGCTCCGATGCCAATGCCTCTCCTTCTGATTTAAACCCCTTGATGGAAGGCTATGGTGTGATTTATAATCTCCTATTGCTCATAATCTCCCTGCTCGGATTTGTTATCGCTCTTAAAATCAGTAAGGCGTTCCGAAGGGGGCGACTTTTTGCCCCTTGGGTTTTGATAACTTCAGCCTTCGGTTTATTCGCAGCCGACTCCATGCTCGCCTTAATCGGCAGGCTCAACATTTCTGCGGGCTTTAATTCTTTCTATTCTATTTTATGGGTATTGGGTTTTGTTATGCTCCTTGTGGCGGGATATCTTTACAAAAAGGCGGTTTTGAGATAATGGGGGATATGGTTTGGATGAATTAGACCGCAGGATTGAAAAATGCAAACGCATCCTTAAAGGTAATCCCAATTCACAGATATTTGCCGCTTTGGCGGATTGCTACCTAAAAAAGGGCGAACCCCGAAAAGCATACGATATCTGCGCCAATGGCTTAAGGAAATATCCCAATTACGGCTCAGCTCATCTGGTTATGGCTAAAATAGCCCTATCCATATCTAAAATAGAGCTTGCGAAAAAGAGCCTGCAAACGGCTATTGCGTTTAACGGTCGAAACAGGGCTATCGATTATTGGGAGTGCAAAATAGCCATTGAAGCGGGAGAATTGCGAAAGGCGGGGGATCTGATTTCGAAAATCAAAAGATGGAATCGGAATAACTCGGTGATAGCGGAGTTGGAATATATGCTTTATGAAGCACAGAAAACCGATGATAACCCCAACAGGAAGCCCCAAAATATCCATTATGGCGCACAAAATAAGGTATCCGCTATAAACCAAAAGGACACCCTTGCCGATAATGATAAAAACCGGCATATCACCGTTGATTCGATGATAAAATCGATTGCTTCTCTGCCATCGATGGAATATGCGATAGCGTTCAATTTCAACGGCGATGTCCAAGCATCTTATGGTGAAAACGGGAAAATCGAAACGGCGGCGGAATTTGGGAAGGCGGCCGTTCATGGATTACGGCACGGGTTAAGCAAAGCCGGATTCGGGGAACTGAAAGGTTTTCTTTTAGAGGCGGATGATCGGACTGCTTTTCTGCAAAATATGGGAAATTTCTATCTGCTTTGTGAAGGCGATTCAAAGATAAATCTTGGAGTTATCGGATTACAAATCTCGGAGATGCTTAAACAGTTGAAAGGATGATAGGAACTCGATGAATTCAAAAGAAATCATAATGATCTCCTTGGTATCGCTGTTTTTGGGAGTAATGTTTAGCTTCTTTTATCCGGGCGGAGCGGACCTTCCGAGGCCGTTTCCTCCCGTCTTATGGTTTCTCATAGAGTTCTGCTATTACGCTTTCGTCATAGCCTTATTCGATGAAAACACTAATTTCAACGACCATCTTTTCTATGCGGTGGGAAGTTTTCTGTTTCGGGTGACAACATCCTTGGCTTTCGCCGCAGCTTTGGCAACCGCCGGAAACGCTGATTTTAGAACGGCAATCAGATTGGGGATAATCGATTATGTTCCGGAGGTTTTTCCTCTGGTCATAGTTTCCCCCTGGGTGTTATTAACTCTGACAAAGGGCGGTTCATCCACAATTACCGAAAGAGGCACCTCGAGGGTTTTACAAAATACCGCCGGCAGGTTTGCTTATGCCGGTAATCCGTCGAAGGAAAATCCCCAAAAGGAATCAACACCGTCAGGCAATCGGCGGGAGGAGGAGATATCCTCCTCCCACCGAATAACTTCATTTAACGATGCGCTCGAATATTTACGCGGTTTTCGGGGGGTAAAGGGAATTATCCTTACGAACACCGAGGGAACTTTAATCGACTGTCGAGGATATTCGCATCACCAGGCCGAAGAATGGGCGGCTTACGGGGCGGAATTGTTCTCTTATCGGAAGAATATAATCGCATTCGGAATCGGGTCGGAGACGGATATGGATTTGGATTACCTTGAGTTGGCTTCCTCGAGGCGGAGAATTTCGGTTTTTAGGATTTATGAACTGTTATTGATAGTATTCTCCGAGAGGAAATCGGACGAACTGGTAAAGGTGGGCGCTTTGCGGACCGCCGAGATATTGTCAACGATATATAAAAATTACGAAATGAAAATAAGCTCTTCGGCATAAAGGGGATTAGTATGTATGCAACATTAACCGAGCTCAACAAAACAAGCGGGATTAAGGGGAGTATGCTGGTCGGGGCCGATGGGATAATAATAGCCGCCGACCTCGAATCCGATTTGGAGGACGATACTGTCGGCGCTTTATCCGCCTCGATATTGGCGGGTGTCAAAAAAGCGATAAAGCGGCTTAATTATGGTGCATTGAAACAAATAATGGTGGAAGCGGAGAAGGGGAAAATATTCCTCGCCGAATGCAGGTTGGGAATTTTAGTCGTCTTAACCGAGACGGAAGTAAACATCGGGCTTATCCGTCTTGAAATGAAAGCGGCTTTGAAAAAGGTGGAAAACCAAACTGTATCCGTCAACTGACAAAGTTAATAAGCATAAATTAAAGGTGATAGTATGGTTACTATAAATTACGCATTTAAAGAGGTCATCTGCAAAATAGTTTATTATGGTCCGGGGCTTTCCGGGAAAACGACTAATCTCCAATATGTTTTCGACAAGGTTCCGTCAAACGCCCGTGGAGAACTCATCTCTTTGGAGACCGAAGCGGACAGGACCTTATATTTCGATTTCCTTCCGATAAATTTGGGCAGTATTCAGGGGTTGGCGACGAAGTTCCAGCTTTACACGGTCCCGGGACAGGTTTTTTACAATGCGACGCGAAAATTAGTCCTCCGCGGGGTCGATGGCTTGGTCTTCGTGGCGGATTCCCAAGCCGCAAAAATGGATGAAAATATCGAGAGCTTAAATAACCTAAAGGAAAACCTTATCGAGTATGGATACAATTTCGATGAGATCCCTTTGGTAATACAATATAACAAGCGCGATCTGCCCTCTATCGAACCGATAGAACATTTGCAATCGGTTTTAAACCCTAAAAATACCCCTTATTTCGAGGCTGTGGCGACAAGAGGCTTAGGCGTTTTCGACACGCTGAAATCAATTTGTAAGATGGTGTTGGACAACGCAAAGGAACAATCCAAGATGAGGGATATCGGAGAAACGACAGTTGCTCGGAAAGAAGAACATTTCGACGCTCGGCCCAAAGTTTCACAGCAAAATCGGGAAACCGTAAAAACCGTACGGAATCAATCGAACCGCACCAAAAGCGGTCCCGGATTCAAGCCCGGGGTAACCGTGATGACAGACCCATCGGCAAATAAGAAAAAAGCGATAAGTGAGGAAATCGCCCCAACGGTGGATAATCGAGAAATAGATGATCTGAATACCAATTCTACCGGACAGGGAGCCGTTAGGAAAAGAATGGAAAAACAAATTACCCCGACGGACGCAGATTCCCATCCAACCGATTTCTCCGAAGAGATAAATCCCGATGGGAAAGAACAAAAAACCCAACCTCCACCTTTTATCCCCGGTTTCGAAAGGGGAGAAGCGAAACTCGGTGAAGACGAAAAGATCGATAAAAGGGACACATCAAACACCGCAATCGATACCGATGCTGACTATCGAACAGGGAGATCGTCCGAGGGAGCAATTGCCGGTGAACCTCCACCCATACAAAACGAAAACAAGGAAGAAACTTCTATGAATGATACTGCGGTGATAAAAGAATCCCTCCCTCCGAAATCCGATAATCGAAGGGGGAAAACTAATACTGATGATAAATTTGAAAAGGCAGGCGACATCACAGGAGAAGGATTCGATACTGTCACTTCCAAAAATAAAATAGCAAATGGCCAAAAGCAGAATATCCGACCCAATCTTGAACCGAAAAAGAATAAGCGGGGAGGATTGTTCGGGTGGATAAGAAAACTCGGCGGCAAATAAGGAGGTAATAAAGTGAACGGCGAAAATCAGGTGTTTTACGAAAACGACATAAAAGCGATCGATAAGTTGCTCTCTAAATTGATTAACGAGGCGGAAGCCAAATGCGCCCTGTTGGTCAATAAAGATGGTCGATTGATAACGCGTCAGGGCTTCACCAATACAATCGATATAACAGCCCTTTCGGCACTCCTCGCCGGCAGTTTCGCCTCCACGAAGGAGATAGCTCGACTTGTCGGCGAACCGGAATTTTCGGTTTTGTTCCACCAGGGGAAAAGGGATCATATACATATAAATCTTGTGGGCGAAAACAGCATATTGGTGGTCATTTTCGATGACCGAACCACTATCGGGATGGTGCGGTTAATAACCAAAGAGATAACTTATAAATTACTGGCGATAATCGAAAAATCCGGAGATGGACAATCTCGGGACAAAATGGATGAGCAATTTACTTCGATGGCGGAAGACAAATTAAACGATATTTTCAAAGATTAATCCGATTACAGAGAGCTTGTCTTAATGATGCAAATTTCGGGAAACACATCGAATATCGAATTAGGCAATCTTTTGGTCAACGCGGGAGTAATAACCAAAGACCAACTAGAGGAAGCATTACAAATACAGGAAAAGGAAGAAAAAAAGCTCAGTGAAGTATTGGTTAAAATGGGTGCTATTCCTAATGAGGGAGTAGTCACAAAATATATTGGGAAACAATTAAATATAGGCTCAATCCGATTAGAAGACCTTGAGCTTAACCCCGAAATAGTAAAACTTATCCCCAATGACATTGCGCGGAAATTTAATGTCATAGCCGTCTCCAAATTGGGAAGGACCTTGATAGTCGCTATTTCCGACGCAAGCAATATCTATGTGTTGGATGCCATAAAATTCATTACCGGGCATACAATTCAGCCGGTTATCGCTTCCGAGGAATCCATTTCCAAAGCGATAGAGCAGTATTACTTGGAACAGAGTGGCTTGGAGGAAGTTATACGGGGGTTGGGGGATGACGAATTGGAGTTGGTGGAAACCGAATCGGATACCGCCGAGTTAGACCTTCAAGCGATGGTGGAGGACAAGCCTTTAGTTAAGCTCGTCGATTCGATTATCGCCGAGGCAATTAAAAAGAACGCTTCCGATATCCATATAGAATGCTACGAAAGGAGAATAAGGGTCCGCTACCGCA
Organism: Candidatus Zixiibacteriota bacterium; assembly: GCA_026983835.1. Lineage (GTDB taxonomy): Bacteria > Zixibacteria > MSB-5A5 > UM-FILTER-46-8 > UM-FILTER-46-8 > JALSTH01. The sequence continues at coordinate 18,941 of JALSTH010000100.1, forward strand.
TCGACGGTGATCTGCAGGAGATGGCTCCCATACCTTTCAAATACCGCGCCGCCATAATCTCCCGAATCAAGATTATGGCTGAACTCGATATCTCCGAGAGAAGACTTCCGCAGGATGGCAGGATAAAGGTTAAAATGCAGGATAGACATATCGACCTGCGCGTTTCTATTCTACCCACAATCTTCGGCGAAAAGGTTGTGATGAGGATATTGGACCCGAAAAGCCTTATGGTCGATATGACAAAATTGGGGATGCCTCAACGGGCATTAGATAATTTCAAAAGGGCGATTCATTTGCCCTATGGCATCATATTGGTAACGGGACCCACCGGCTCGGGTAAAACCACTACCCTGTATTCCGCACTGAAAGCCCTGAACACCGTTAATGTCAACATTATGACTTCCGAAGATCCGGTCGAGTTTAATTTCGATGGGATAAACCAAGTAGCGGTCAGAAGCAATATCGGATTGACTTTCGCCGCTGCCCTGCGGTCGTTCTTGCGTCAAGACCCGGATATAATTATGGTCGGTGAGATAAGAGATGAGGAAACCGGGGAGATAGCGATTAAAGCCGCCCTGACGGGACATTTGGTTTTTTCGACTTTGCATACCAATGATGCCCCATCGACAATTATGAGATTAATCGATATGGGGATACCTGATTACTTGGCGGCTTCGGCCGTAAAATTGATTATGGCGCAGCGTATCGTTAAGAAAATATGCCCGTCCTGTAAATATGAGCTAAAGAAAAAACCGGAAGGATTGTCGAAATTGGGTCTCACCCCAGAGGAGATAGAAGCAATGCCGGTTTATGCCGGTAAGGGTTGCCCAAGGTGCAACGGGACCGGATATTCGGGACGAACCGGGTTGTACGAGGCAATGCCGATAAGCCTTGAAATAGAGAGGATGATTATCAATAAAGCTTCTCCCGAGGAAATCAAGGAGCAAGCTATAAAAGAGGGTATGATTACTCTCCGCCAAGCCGGCATCGAGAAAATCAGACAGGGAATTACTACTTGGGAAGAGGTAGTTGGCGAAACCGTCGGTTGATATAATATCAATCCGATTTCAGTCGATATATGCTATAGGAAAACTGTTTTTAAGAGGGTAAAATGGTCGGTTTACAGGAACTGTTAAAAAAGATGATAGATAAAAACGCATCCGATCTGCATCTTACCGTAGGGAGCTCCCCACAATTGAGAATCGACGGCCAATTAACCAAAACCGATTACGAAAGACTTAACCCCGAAACCACCCGAAGGTTGGCATACAGTATTATGACTGAAAAACAAAAGCTCCTTTTCGAAAAAAAGTCCGAGTTGGATCTTTCCTTCGGCGTGGAAAACCTCTCCCGTTTCAGGGTAAATATTTTTATGCAGAGGGGAAATGTCGCCATAGCGATTCGCCAAATACCGTTTAGGATTCGCACCTTCGATGAATTGGGATTGCCGAAAGTCGTGTCCGACTTGGCTAATCTCCCGCGTGGATTGGTACTTGTAACCGGGCCCACCGGTGCGGGGAAATCGACAACTTTAGCAGCCATAATCGATAAGATAAACAGGGAGAGACATGAACATATAATCACGGTGGAAGACCCGATAGAGTTTCTCCATAAACATAATAACTGTATAATAAATCAACGAGAGGTCTATGCGGATACCGAGTCATTCGCCAGCGCCCTGAAATATGCGATGCGTCAAGATCCCGATGTCGTACTGATAGGAGAGATGCGCGATCTAGAAACTATGCAATCGGCACTCACCATATCCGAGACCGGGCATTTGGCTTTCGCCACCCTGCATACCAATTCCTGCGCCGAATCGATTAACAGGATAATCGATGTGTTTCCGATGAATCAGCAGGAACAGATTCGGGTTCAGCTGTCATTCACCCTGCAAGCGGTCATAGCTCAACAGCTGATTCCAAAAGTCGGTGGAGGGCGGGCTTTGGCATTGGAGATACTTATATGCACACCGGCGATAAGAGCGGTTATCCGAGACGATAAGGTCCATCAGGTTTACAGCCTTATGCAAGCCGGACAGAAATACGGAATGAAAACGATGAACCAATCATTGTTTGAATTGTATTCCCAGAGAAAAATAACGCTCAACGATGCGATGGGAAGAAGTTCCAATCCGCAGGAGTTGAGCGAAATGATTTCGCGCCGCGGAGGCCAAATGGTCGGGAGCGGCACAGCATTTAATAAATTTTAAGAGGGTGAACGCTGATGCCTCAATTCGATTACAAAGGCAAAACATTGGGGGGAGCGGAAGTCTCCGGGGTTTTAACCGCAAAAAACAAACAGGAGCTGGAGCGGGTGCTCCGCCGACGGAAAATATTGGTTACTCAAGTAAACAAGAAACCGTCTCAAATAAATATCAGCTTTGGCAAAAAGAAAATAAAAAAGATCGATATATCCAGATTCACGCGACAATTCGCCACTATGATCTCAGCTGGTTTGCCTATGGTGCAATGTCTGGAAATTTTAGCCCAACAATCGGAAAACCCCGAGATGCGCAGAGTAATCAACGAGATTAAGGAATCGGTTCAGGGCGGAGCCACGCTATCGGAATCATTAGGCAAGCATAAGAAGGTTTTTGACGATTTATATGTCAATATGGTGGAAGCCGGGGAGATAGGCGGAGCATTGGATGTAATCCTGGTGCGATTGGCAATATTCAGGGAAAAAGCGGATGCGCTTGTGCGTAAGGTTCGGGGTGCAATGATTTATCCGATCGTTGTACTTACCGTTGCGTTGGGGGTCACTTTCGGTATGCTCACATTTATTGTTCCGGTATTCGCCAAGATGTTCGCCGGGTTAGGAGCGGAACTCCCTGCTCCTACCGTTTTCGTCTTAAACTTAAGCAATGCGCTCAAAGCGAATATCCTTAATATCGGTATCGTAATAGTGGCTCTAATATTCCTGTTCAAATGGTACAGCCGCAAACCCAAAGGTAAATTGACAATCGATAAAATAAAGTTGAAAATTCCGCTTTTGGGAACTCTGATTAGAAAAAGCTCCGTCTCGAGGTTTACAAGAACCCTGGGAACCTTACTCTCTTCCGGCGTAGCCATATTGGATGCGCTCGATATCACCGCTAAAACGGCGGGCAATTCCGTCGTGCAGCAAGCTATTAGACGATCCGTAGTCTCGATCGCCGAAGGTGAAACGATTACCGCGCCGTTAAAGGAATCGGGGGTATTCCCGCCTATGGTTACCCAGATGATATCCGTAGGGGAAAAAACGGGAGGCCTCGATGAGATGCTGTCTAAAATAGCCGACTTTTATGATGAGGAAGTGGATGCGGCGGTAGCAGCCCTCACTTCGGTAATCGAGCCGGTGATAATTGTTTTTCTCGGTGCCGTGATGGGAGGAATCCTAATAGCTATGTACTTGCCGATGTTCGATATTATCGGCAAAATATCGTAAACCGCATAAATATGCCAAGATGAAAGGGGAGAAGCACAACAACACAACGGGATCCAACAGCTTGACATTACTGCTTCTCCCCCGTTTCATTGCCTTTATCTCCCTGTTCGGAAGCGCTATTTTTATCCTCAACTCGAAATTGTTCGTCTTCAAATTACTGCTCCTTTATGGGGTGGCATCACTTGTCTATTTGACCCTGTTATTTTTGCGGAAGAAAATAATCCGCCTTCATTTACAAAACATACTAATCATCCACATACTTTTCGAAGTAATTATCTCCGGAGTGATGGTATATCATTCCGGCGGCGGCAACAGCCCGTTAGTCCTTTTCTTTATCCTAAGCATAGCTTCGGCTGCAATGGTTTATCAGTTGTCCGGGGCTTTATATATAACTTTATCATCGGTTATAAGTTATTTGACCGCCACCTATTTCGCACGGCAGGATTTATTCGTCAACTTATCATTTTTTAGATTATGGGAGAACATCGCCGGCAACAAATCGCTGTTTTTCACAATAATGCTGAATATCGTCTTGTTCACGATAGTCGGCATCATTTGCGGCTATATCGCTTATCATTTGAAAAAGGGGGGAGCCCTTTTGAAGAATACCGAGAGGGAGCTGAAAAAAGCCCGCTCCCTGACGATGGATATTCTTGAAAGTATGGGAAGCGGTTTGATTTGTATCAATGATTTTAGTGAACTGTTGATGATTAACCGAACTGCAAAAGCGATATTAGGGTTAAATATGGACGATCAGGGGGGAGGACATTTATTCGATTATTTTCGGGGACGGCTGTTGCCATTGGCGAAATTCCTCCATAACTCGCTTAGCCATCCCCTCCATTCCAAACAATTCGAGCTGATAATCCACTCACCTGACGGGGCGAAAATTCCCTTGGGGATTTCGGTTTCACCGTTATCCGAAGGCGAACATGGGGGCAAGGGGATTATCGCGGTCTTTAACGACCTCACGGAATCGATAAATATGCAGCTTAAATTGAGGACTTACGACCGCTTGGCGGCGGTAGGAAAACTCTCCGCCGGAATAGCGCACGAAATTCGCAATCCCCTAACTTCGATTTCCGGCTCGGTGGAAATTCTCAAAACGGAATTGGAACTACGGGGATCAAACGCAAAGCTGATGGAAGTCATCATAAGGGAAACCGAAAGGCTGGACAGAATTATCGCTGAATTTTTAACTTATGCCCGCATAAAACCCTCAAAACCGACAGTTATCGACCTTATCTCCATTATCCGGGAGGTTATAGGGTATTTTCATCATCAAAGCGAATATGCGGCAGATATCCGTCTCCAAGAGGGGTTTCAACAACAGCTGATGATTTACGGGGACAGAGAAAAATTAAAACAGGTATTTATCAGAATTATCTTAAATGCGATACAATCCTCGACGGCAAATACCCCTAAAATGGAGATAGGGCGGAAGGTCGATTTAGGCAAAAGACAGTTTATTATAACTGGTGATTTCAACAACCCGATCAGGGAATTTCGCAGAGCGGATGAGGAAAGGGTATTGGATTCGGGGGAATACGAAACGGTTTCAATACGGGACTACAGCGGGGGGATCAGGGCGGATAGGATAGAGAAGATATTCCAACCCTTTTATTCCACCCGTCAGGGAGGGAGTGGGTTGGGGCTTCCCATCGTGCAACGGTTAATGGAATCTATGGAAGGTGTTATAATATTTGAAACCACCGAAGGCGACGGCTCGGTTTTCACAATATGCTTAAAAAGGGTTAAAACGGGTAGCTCCCCAAAATCGGTCTTTGCCGAAACAAAGGGTCTGTTATCTGTCGGTTCTTAAGAATACCGTCAATCCGATAAGAAAACTTACGACTCCAATCCCGAATAAAACTCCCAAAGGCAGAAGCATCTCGCCAAAGGAAAAATTCCGCCATATCGCTCCCTCGAATGCCAAAATACCCCATTTAACCGGGCTGATATTACTTAAAAGCTGTAACCATTTCGGCAGGAACATCAACGGAACCATAGCCCCGCCTATCATCGCAAAGACAATAAATATCCCCCATCCCGCACCGCTTACCGCCCTCTCGGTTTTCCCGAAGACGCTCACGAGCATCATAATACCCATAAAACAGAACCCATTGAAAACGGCTGCCAATAGAATTTTTGAGGGATGATTCAACCGCACCCCAAAAAATAAATTGCCGACAATCAACAACAGCAAACTCACCGAAACCGCAGTGATAAAGGTAGCCAACCCTTTTCCCCCCAATATCTGCCCAAGCGAAATAGGGGCTATTTTAAGGCGTATCAGGGTTCCGGAGGTTCTCTCTTTCACCACCAAAATGGCAAATGCCGATGCACATCCTATAAGCCCCCATAATATCGCCGCGGGGAAAAATATCTCGAAAGAATTCTTGGGAGAATCATCGATTGAGGTTTCCACATCCTCCACCGGAACAGACCCCATCTCCGCCATCGGACCTTGGGCATAAACGGAGGAATCGACATTGGACAGAAAATATTCCAAATCGCCGAACAGACTATCCAATAAACCCTGTTGCTTGGTATCCAATCCTGATGATTCTTTAAGCGACAACCGTTTCTTCTTGACAATTTTCAGGGCGGAATCGGGAGAAGCATATCTGCTGAATGCCGCAGAGTAAAGTTTCTGGGTTAATATCCCTTGAAGGAACCCCGCTTCGGCTTTCCGCGAAGGGTCCATCCCCACTTCAATAGGTATATTACCGCCGAAAGGAAAAGCCTCCGATTCGCCGAATCCCTTCTTAAGGATTATATAAGCCGCTGTCTTGCCTTTGCGTACCCTACCAACCGCATCGTCCTTATCGGTCATCAATATCGACAAGGACTCCGATTTTTTGAGCTCCCCGATGAAATTTTGTGAGGCGCTCGTTGAATCCTCATCCACTACTGCCACGCTGATAGCCGAACTCCCCCCATCACCCGAAAATATGATTCCAAAAAATAGTGCGAATAAGAAAGGAAAAGCCAATACCCAAAACAACCCGAACCTGTCCCTGATTAATATCCGTAAGTCCTTTAATGCCAATGTAATAATAGGTCCCATCAGTCGCGTAAACTCCTGCCGGTCAAATTTAGAAAAACAGCTTCCAAATCGGACTTCACTATTTTTATCTCTTTGAATTTAATGTTTTTTTCCATCAAGCGGGCTAAATCTTCAAGCGGATGCTCGGTTTCAAGTCGGAGCTTGGTTTTACCGATCAAGCCGGGTATCCTTTCCATATCAGAGGGGGGCGATTGTAGTTCCGCTTCGATTACTGACATCCCGCCGTATTCCTCTATCAAAGCCTCAACGGTATCCAAAGCCAACAATTTACCATAATCTATTATGCCCACTCGCTCGCAAAGCCTTTGCGCTTCTTCGATATAATGAGTTGTATAGACTATGGTTTTCCCTTCGGATTTCAACTGCTCTATTCGGTCGAAAATCTGATTGCGGGATTGGGGATCGACTCCTACCGTCGGTTCATCCAAAAAGAGTATGGGTGGATTGTGGATTAAAGCACAGACAAGGTTTAAGCGGCGTTTCATCCCGCCCGAATAGGTCTTTACCAACTCGCTCCGTTTATTTTGTAGCCCCGCAAAATCCAAAGTCCAGTCGATTTGTTTTTTAAGTTTTACCCCCCTTAATCCATAGAGTTTTCCGAAAAATGCCAAATTCTCCTCACCGGATAATTCATCATAAATGGCTAATGATTGGGGAGCGTATCCGACCAAACGGCGGATATCCGAGTTTTTACGGTTATCCGTCCCCTTTATTAATATTTTTCCCTCGTCGGGTTTAAGTATTCCTGTAAGCATATTTATTGTGGTGGTTTTACCGGCGCCATTGGGACCGAGCAAGCCGAAGGTTTCCCCGGGGCGTATTTCAAAGCTTATTCCATCGACCGCGGGAATATCCCCATAATACTTTTTTATATTTTCAGCTTTAATCATAAATTCATTTATCCGATGATTGTTAATGCGAGTAATTGCTCCAAACAATATCGGGTTTACCCTGTGATGTCAATAGCATACTTTACTGATACGGAAATCGATTAAAAAAGTTACGATAAATGTTCAATCACGGTTTATCTTACAACCCTGTAAAAGGGGAAACGGAATAATTCATTTTGCGATTTTGAGAAATTCCTTGATTATTTCGCTTCGAGGCGAGTTCAGGAAATTATCCGGCGGCGCCGATTCGATTATCCTGCCGTTATACATAAAATGCATCATCGAAGCGACATCCCGCGCAAAATCTATCTCATGGCTTATCACCACCATAGTCATTCCCTCCCCCGCTAATTTCCGTATCACTCTAAGCACCTCCGCCGTCATCACCGGATCCAAAGCGGAAGTAGGTTCGTCAAAGAGCATTATCTTGGGCTTCATACACAATGCACGCGCAATAGCCACCCGTTGAGCCTGCCCCCCCGAAAGTTCCGCCGGTAAGGAATTCTCCTTCTCCGACAATCCAACCTTGCGCAACAACTCTCGGCTTATCTCCAACGCCTTCCTCACCCTCCGTTTACGGACCACCCTTTGCGCCAACATCAAATTCTGCAGAACGCTCAAATGGGGAAAAAGATTATAATGCTGGAAAACCATCCCGATTTCGCTTCTTATCTCGGCGATACTTTTACGGTTTCGAGCGAGATAAACATTATCGATGATGATTTCGCCCGAATCGATCCTCTCCAAACCGTTCAGGCAGCGGAGGAATGTGCTTTTGCCCGATCCCGACGGTCCCAAAAGCACCGAGACCTCCCCGGAGGCAACCTCCATCGATACTCCATCCAAAACCTTCAACTTCCCAAAATTTTTGTACAGATTTTTAGCGGTTATCATTATCGATTGACCCCAAGCCCCTTTATACGGTATTTCTTCTCAATATAAGAAACCAATTTCGCCAAACTCAAGGTCATAGATAAATAAATCAACCCTACGACCAACCAGGTTTCAAAATCAACGAAAAATTGGGAATAATATTCCCTGCCCGCACGGGTCAGCTCGCGCAACCCGATAATCGATACCAACGAGGAATCCTTGAGGGCGGCGATAAATTCATTTGCCACCGGTGGTATAATCATACGGCCCGCTTGTGGGAGGATGACATATCGCATAGCCTGACCACGACTCATCCCGAGCGAGAGAGCGGATTCCAATTGCGCCTTCGGAACAGAACCGATGCCCGCCCTGATTATCTCCGCCAAATAAGCCGAATAACAAATCGAAATCGCTGTGACGCCGGCGTAAAATCTGTCTAAATTCAAAATCTTTCCCAAGCCGAAATAAATAAAAAATATCTGCACCAACAAAGAACGCCACGAATAACATCCGTGTAAATACCGAAGAATTTGCTTAATAATTTTATGCGGGAAACACGCCCTACCGCAACTATAAGACCTAAAATCAAGGCGATGATAAATGACGATACCGTAATGTAAATAGTCATCGGCACCGCAGGGAGCAGATATTTTAATATATCAAACAGAGTGCCAATTCCCGAACTGACCTGCCCAAACATTTTCCCTAACCTTTACCGGAACCATTTATCCTGCAATTCCCGCAGTTTCCCCGAAATACGCATCATCGACAGAACGCTGTTGATTCGCAGAAGAAGCCTCTTGTCCGTCGGACATACCGCAATCCCATACCGTTCGCTGGTTAACGGTTTCCCGACTATTTTAGCCCCGCCTTTTAGGGCGATTATCCTCTTGGTGGTAGGTTCGTCATTGATGACGGCGTCGATATGCGAATTTTCCAAGTCGAGAAAGGCCGCACCGATATTGTCAAATGAAATTACTTCGGCATCGGGAATCCTTTTAGCCACTATCTCCCCCGTTGTCCCTAACTGAACGCCTATCTTTGCCCCTTTCAAATCATCCACTCCCTTTATGTCCCGCCTGTCGGTGCGGACAGCTATGACCTGACTGGCGTAGTAATATGGATCGCTGAAAGCGACAACTTTCTCTCTTTCCCCTGTAATAGTCATCGCTGAGATTATGACCTCGTATTTGTGCTCCAAAAGGCCGGGTATTATCCCATCGAAAGGGGTAACGATAAATTTCGGTTTTACTCCTATCTCATCGCATATCGAACTTATCAAATCGATATCGAAACCGACCAATTTACCGGTGTGAATATCTTTGGTCTCAAACGGCGGATAAGTGGCATCGGTACCGATACGCAACACACCTTCGGATATAACCTTATCCAAAGTATCGTTATATTTATCCCCCCCACACCCCAGAAGCGGAAGCAATACCGCAAGACAGACAGCAATTAGCGGAAAAAAGAGGGATTTTTTGTTCACGGCTGACCTATATTAAAAATAATGCGCTTGATTTCAATTCGACATAGCCGACTTATTGCGGATAATAAAACCAAAAGCTCCGATTATGGCAACAGATTAAAGCAAACCCAATTTCGGAGAATAAGGAAATTATTTATGGCTGATTTGTTATGGGAAAGTGGTTTCCGAATCGGCGGCGCTTTCGGAGATGGGCTCTCTATGAGAACGCTCCAAATCATAAAATGACGCATATTCGCGGACGAATGCCAGTTTGACCGTTCCTGTGGGGCCATTTCTTTGCTTGCTGATGATAACCTCCGCCAAATTCTCCAGAGAGTTCCCGTCTTTATCGAAAGTCTTTCCATAAAATGCCGGGCGATAAATGAACATTACAACATCAGCGTCCTGCTCGATGGAACCGGATTCCCTCAAATCGGAGAGTTGAGGCCTTTTTTCGCCACCGCGCTTTTCCACATCGCGGCTCAGCTGGGACAGTGCGACGACCGGCACATCCAGTTCTTTCGCCATAGCTTTTAGTGAACGGGATATATAGCTTATTTCCTGATTGCGGTTTTCGGCGGAGCGCGGACCCCTCATCAATTGGAGGTAATCCACAATTACCAACGCTAACCCATAATGGGATTTCAAGCGCCGTGCTTTGGCTTTCATCTCCAAAACGCCGATATTCGCCGAATCATCAATAAAAATCGGAGCATTCATAAGGGGAGTCGCACTATCCAAAAGCGATTGAATCTCGTGCTTTCTCAATCCCTTACGAAGTTTCAGGCTCGATATCTTAGCCTGACTGCAGATAATCCGTTGCACCAATTGTTCTTTGCTCATCTCCAAGCTGAAAAACCCAACTACTCCCCCCCTTAGGGCGACATTGGTCGCAATTGCTAGGCTGAGGGCTGTTTTCCCCATGGAGGGCCTGCTGGCTATAATTATCAAATCCGATTTTTGAAATCCCGCCGTCAGGGTATCCAAATCACCGAAACCACTGGGGACACCGGAAAGCTCACCATCCCTTTCGCTGTAATCAGCGATAATATCGAAAGCATGAGGAAGCAATTTGGGCAGTTGGACAAAGGTCTGTTTGAGCCGTCCTTCCCTGATGGCGAAGATTTTATGTTCGGACCTATCGAGGAGGTCGTCCACATCCTGAATGGGGCCATAACATTCGGAAATAATGGAAGTGGCTGCCGTAATTAATTGATTGAGTGTTGATTTCTCTAAAACTATACGACAATGGTCGGTGACCAATCCTGCGGTAGCCACCGATTCGGTTAAGGAGGTTATATATCCTCTGCCGCCGACATCCTCGAGTTCCCCTTCCTTTATCAGCTCATCGGTGACAGTCATCAAATCAGTGGCCTCCCCTTTATCGAAGAGCCTTACAATCGCCCTGAATATCTTTCGGTGTGCTTCCCTATAAAAATCATCGGCTGTAATCAGCTCCAATGTCTGCGGAACCGCCTCATTGTATATCAGCATAGCCCCTAAAATCGCTTGTTCGGCATCAATCGCTTGTGGAGGAATTTTATCCTTGACCAGCCCCTTTATGAGTGAAGACTTACTTTTTCTCTCAGCCATATCAAAACCCCTCTTCGAATACGATATCAATCGAACTTTTCATCCGGCAATCCATTTATCTTAAGGTAATAACGCCTGAGCCTTTTCACATCCTCCCAAGTAGCCCGTTTGTATTGCTGAAATCTCAAAAGCGCCGCCGGATGGTAAGTCACAAATACCCTTATACCTTTATAGCTGTAATCGTTCTCCCGCATTTTCCCCAACGGAGCTTTGGTATCCAACAGAAATTGAGCGGCGATACGCCCCAAGCAACAAATAATCTGTGGTTTGATGAGCTCTATCTGTCTGTCCAAATATGGCATACATTTTTCCGCTTCATCGGGGAGGGGATCACGGTTATTGGGAGGACGGCACTTAAGGATATTGGCGATATATACTTCCTCGCGGGTGAAATTAACAGCCGATAGAATCTTATCCAGCAATTTCCCCGCTCTGCCAACAAAAGGTATCCCCTGCAGATCCTCATCCCTTCCCGGAGCTTCGCCGATCAACATTAACTTTGCATGAGGATCGCCATCGCCGAATACGAAATTGGTTCTCGTTTTTCCCAATGAGCATTTCTGACAATTTTTTATTTTTTCCCGATACTCATCCAAAGTCATAAAAATGTCCTGCGGTTCGGATAAATATATCTCCCTTTCCCCGGATTCCAAAAGCTGTTTGATATATGCGCCTTTGGGAGTCATCTTTTTAATCAATCCTTTATTCCCTGCCTGCTTTTGATTTCAGAATAGCTGAAACCCTTTTTAGTATCTCCTGCGCCAATCTCCGTTTGGACATAAGCGGGAGGCTTTCGATCTTTCCATCGGCGTATATAAAATCCACCCGATTGGTATCGATATTAAACCCCGCTCCGGACTCCTTAGGATTATTCAAAACGATAAAATCCAAATTTTTGGCGGCGAGTTTTTTCCTGGCGTTAATTAAACCGTTTTCGGTTTCCAAAGCAAAACCTATTATCACCTTATCGGCTTTATGCAAAGCCAAGGAGCTGAGAATATCCTCCGTTGGCTTTAGCCTAAGGTTCAAATCGTCCCCCAATTTTTTAATTTTGCCTTCGCTCGGTTCCACGGGGGTATAATCGGCGACCGCAGCCGCCATTATCAATACATCACATTCATCAAAATTACCCCTGACCCCTGAAGCCATTTCGGCGGCGGTATTGACTTTAATGACCTCAACACCTCTCGGATTCGGTAATTCGCTCGGTCCGGCAATTAGTTTCACCTCCGCTCCCAACGCCAAAGCCTCGATAGCCAAAGCGTAACCCATTTTACCAGAAGAACGATTCGAGATATACCGTACGGCATCGATCGGTTCCTCAGTGCGGGAAGCGGTGATAAGCATTTTTATTCCCCTTAATTCGCCGTTTGCGGATAAAATCGACAAGGCCGTTTCATAAATCTCCGAAGGTTCAGCCATTCTTCCTCTGCCGATCCATCCACAAGCCAAATCCCCGGTTTCGGGACCGATGAAATAAAATCCGAACGATTCCAATTTACGGACATTCTCCCGAACCGCCGGATAATCCCACATATTGGAATTCATAGCCGGAGCGATAAGTATCGGACATCCCGCAGCCGCAAAAACGGTCGAAAGCAGATCATCGCATATACCCGATGATGCCTTGCCTAAAAAATTCGCCGTTGAGGGAGCAATGATAAAAATATCCGCCCAGTCGGCTAAATCTATATGGTGGGTGGAAAAATGCTTGTTTTTGGGAAACATCTCCACCGACACTTCATTGCCCGATAAGGTTTCCAAAGTAAGGGGGGTGATAAATTCACGGGAGGCTTTAGTCATTATGACCCTGACCTCGAAATCCCTCTTGACAAACATCCGCACCAATTCCGCGGATTTATAAGCCGCTATACCCCCTGTTATTCCCAACAGAATTTTGCGCTTTTCCACTACACCATTACCCTAAAAATCGATTATTCGGGGAGAAAAATTTATCAAGGCATAAACCCATTTTCCTCTCGCCGGCGAAACAATAATCGGGGAATTATAACCGTTAACACAATTTCAAGATTCGAAAGCGGGAATACGGACACATTCCGATAGCAACGGATTAAGTTTTGAGCTTAATTGACTTTTAGATCACCGTTTTGTTCTGTCCCGTAAATATCGAAATCGGACAACCCTTCTTGCGCACTATCGACCAAGAACGACCATGCCAAATTGCGCACTGCGGCGGCTCCCAGTTTGCCGTTAGGACCCAAGATTGCCCGTTCGATTATCATCTCTATTTGATTATCATCAATTACGCCCAATTTTCTCATTTGAATCAATGTCCCGTACCCATTGGTGGTAAAATGGTCGCGCTCATAATCGGAAAGGATACGGTGGTAGCTCCCGGAGTAGTTTGTTTTTTTACCCTCGACGACAAATTCCGGCTGATAAAATTGCTCCAATACCCACAGATAAGCGCTGTTTATTTCGTTGTCGGTGAATCCCTGACTCCTTAAGTCTTCAGCCATTTGTTTGAGGCCGTCCAAGCGTCCGTTATTTTCTTCCAAGTGCCGCATAAAATAGATAACAATTTCCAAAATTCTTTCGCCCAATTTTAACCTCGTATGGAGTTTTTAGTTCGTAATTATTATAACAACTTTGCTTTCCATAAGCAAGATTTTTATACCCTCGCATCAAATTTAAATCTATATGGAATTACACTTACTGGCTCAAAGAATCAGGTAAGGATTTATCCACTATCGTATTGCCGGACACTATCGAATCCCCTAATTCCGCCTTGATTTTCTCCGCTAAAACTTTGGAAAACAGTTGAGCCCCTTTATGATTAAAATGGCTCATATCGGAAAAATATTCATTATGCCCATAAAACAGGGTATCAAAGGACATATCCCAAAACGGAACATTATAATCGGCGGCGATCTTTTTAATTACCTTATATGATTTTAACTTGTAATCCAATTCCGCCCTCGGATATTTATATCGCGGCAAAATAACAACAAAGGGTTTGGCTCCGACCTCAATGGATTTTGTAATTATACCGGTATATGCTTCCACTAAATTGGGGTCTAAATCAGCAATTATTTTCCCCTCCATATCCGCAGGTTGATTAGCAACATCGATATCAGGTCTTACGACCTTATGTCGGGGAACATATCCTTTCCAATCTTTCTTGGGTTTGTGCCTCTCTTTAAGCGACTTAAGTATTGTGGAATTAAAAGGATAAACCCTTGAAATAAGCTTGAATTTCTCAAAACTACCTCTCAAATCCACAAAGCGCCGAATCTCGGGGTGAGAACGATAATATGGCAATAAGCAAGAGAGTTTATCATAACCATTACTCCTCTTGGCAAGTCCGTTTGGAGGCATATCCACTATAACTATTTTAGGGTTATGTCGCTTCAAAATCGCACTTAATACCGCATAAGAAAATATTATACTCTGCGCCCCTCTAGCCGCATTATAGCTCGAATATCCCAATATATCGGTGAATATTTCGGGGATACATCCATGATGTATTCTTGAATCCCCTAATAATAAAATATCCTCATTAGCCTTATCCATCGCATAATTTAGGGAATAGTCATCACCTGATTGCTGCGAGAAATATAAATACTTAAGTAAACTACCGCCGATAAAATCCAAGACCAATAGAATAACGATAAAAAGGACCAGTTTATAAGCTAAATAAATCTTAGAATTGGAAGTAGATAAACTGCCCGCCATCAAAAACTCCAACAGCCAAAATTATTAATACGAGAAAAGCATACGACAAATGCCTTATTATAGGAATACGATTATCGAAAAGAGAAAACTTGTTATCAAAGAATTCTTGTTTTATCTCCACCATCATTAAAAAACCGATCCCGAATAATCCATATAAAAGCATAGTTGTTTGCGCTACATACAAACTACCCTTCAACAGGAAAACTTTTTCGGCGATTTGAAACGCATCGGAGAGGGAATTTGCCCTGAAAAACATCGCCAACAAGGAAAATAATGTAAAAGTAATAAGTATTCTTATGAAATTGTGAAAACGCGGGAATCTATCAAGACGGATTAAGTGTACGAACCATTGACGGATTCCGGCAAACACCCTTGAGGATGCCAAACAAATGCCGTGAATTGCCCCCCAAATTATAAAAGTCCAATTTGCGCCATGCCATAAACCACTAATGGTAAATACCACAATTACATTGAAAAGCCAACGCGATTGGCTCACCCTGCTCCCACCCATAGGAATATATACATAATCCTTAAACCAGGTCGTTAACGAGATATGCCATCGCCTCCACACCTCCGGAAACGATTTTGCCAAAAACGGACGACGGAAATTCTCCATCAAATCATACCCCATAATTCGGGCGCTTCCTATAGCAATATCGGAGTAGGCGGAGAAATCGCAATAGACTTGAAATGAAAAAAACAAAGTTGCCAATAAAAGAGTAATACCGGAATGCTCGGATTGATTGTTATAAACGGAATTTACTATAATAGCAAGCCTATCCGCTACCACCAATTTTTTGAAATATCCCCATATAATCTGTTTCATCCCAGATGAGAAGTTCTCATAGGAATACTTCTTTTTCTCAAACAATTGGGGAAGCAGACGGGTCGAGCGCTCAATCGGCCCCGCAACCAATTGCGGGAAGAAGGAAACATATAACGCAAACATTCCCAAATGCCTCTCCGGTTTTTTTACTCCTCGGTAAACATCTATTGAATAGCTGAGGGTTTGAAAAGTATAAAATGAAATCCCGACAGGGAGAAGTACTTTCAATTCAGGGATATTGAGCATTAAATTGTAGTGGCTGAACAGTGCCCGAAAGGATTCATTGAAGAAGTTAAAATATTTAAAAGTTCCCAGCAAACCGAGGTTGGTTATCAAACTTAAAATAAGGTATTTTTTCCTTTTCCTTTTATCATCGGTCTGCCCCATTTTCAAGCCGGCGGTATAATCGATTAAGGTAGAGGTAATTATCAAAATGATATACTCCACCTTCCAACACATATAGAAATAATAACTCGCAGCTAACAATAATATCCAGCGATAGCGATGGGGAAGAGAGAAATAAAGCATCACAACTATCGGGAAAAAGATTATATAATGTATTGAATTAAAAAGCATAGTCTTAAAACGAGGACATATTAATGATTTATTTGATAAATAATTACGAAGTTCAAAATCAATCCCATAATATTTAATTTTCCATCAAAATCAAGTATTTTTTGCTGATGTATAGACTGTTTTTCATTGAAGATGAAGTTTATTCCTTAAAACTCAGATGAATTCGGAAAATACTTCCTTTCCCGGGAGTACTGTCAACGCTTACCCTACCTCCGTGAATTAGAGCTATATGCTTCACTATCGCCAGCCCCAAACCCGTCCCTTCCTTTTTTATATCTCTGGTTTCATCGGCTCTATAAAACCGCTCAAAAATACGAGAAAGGTGCTTTTTCCCAATTCCAATACCCTCATCCGCTACGGAAATAACTACTTCATTATCCATCTTCGCGGCTTTTATAATTACCTCAGAATTCCTGTTGCTATAATTGATTGCATTATCTATCAAATTGATAACCGCACCTTCTAAAAGAGATGGGATTAACCGCACTTGAAGTGTCTCATCGCATATCAATTTAATATCAATACCCTTCTCGTTAGCCTTGCTTGAGCAACTCCGCACCGCAGAGATCAATATCTCCTTTATCCATCTGCTTTCGAAAGATTCAAAGGCTTCCTGCGGCTGTTGTTCCAATTTCGATAAAGTCAAGAGATCGCCTATAATATCGTTTAAATTATTCGTCCGTCTTTCAATTATCTCCAAAAACCTAACCGCCTCGTCACGGTTATCCAAAGCACCATTTTTAAGTGTTTCAACAAATCCCTTAATCGAGGTTATTGGGGTCCTTAACTCATGGGAGACATTAGCCACAAAATCCCGCCGTATTTTTTCCAAGCGATGGATATTGGTTATATCATGCAGAACAATTACCGCGCCTAATTTATTACTATCGGCATCCTTCAACAATGTTCCGTGCGCTTGAAGGTATTTATCCTTGTCATCGTATAGGATTATCTCCCCCTCGATCGGCGTTTTACTCGATAAGGATTTAGTAATAAATTTATGAAGATGTGGATTTCTTATAATTTCCTGAATTGATGCTCCCCGTATATTTTCCGCGGAAATTTCAAACATCGAAGCGGCGGTTTTATTTATGTCGATGATTCGTTCTTCGGTATCCACCGCCAAGACTCCCTCTACCATACTCGATAAAACTGCTTCCTGCTCATTCCTCTGCCTGACAATGGTTTTTATCCTTTCCTCCAATTGTGCCGCCATAGAGTTCATCGCTTCCGCAAGAAGGTTTATCTCCTCAGTTCCCCCCGTTGGAAAACGATATGATAATTCGCCCTCCGCAAGCTTGCCGGCAACCTTTTTCATCTCGACTAACGGGCTACTTATCTTATATGAAACTATCATACTTACGCCGGCTCCCAAAATAATAATTATCAATCCCGCTATGGTCATCTCGATATAGATTTCCCGCAGAAGGTCATTTATCGATTTCGTCGGGATGGAAGCATAAGCGATGCCTATAATTCCCGAATTAAATTTTATGGGAATTGCCACGGAAATCATCTCCCCCCTGATAATTGGGCTATAACGCTTGGAAATGCCCGTCTTATCATTAAGGGCGGAGACTATCTCCGGACTATTCAAAATTGAGGAAGTCTGAACCCCCGTTCCATAGGAATTCCCCAATACTTTCCCGTCGATGGAGAACACCGCCAAATAAACTCCATTTCCCCCGCTCAGCTTTCGGCAAAGCGAATCGATTTCCGCTGCATTACGATTGACTACCAATCCCCCTGCGGAATCCCCCAACAGCTCGGCAGTGATTTTAAGGTCGGATACGGTTTGTCTGTAATAGTATTTCTTTACAACCCTCGTAGCTAACACCAACACCGCAAAAATAGAAATGACGAATATCAAAAGATAGGAAGTGGATAACTGCCAAACAAGTTTTCTGCCTGCCATCGGCTAACCTTTGAATCTATAACCGATCCCGCGGACAGTCTCGATAAGTTTACCGAAGGAACCCATTTTTTTCCGAAGGCTGACCACCTGAACATCGACGGATCTATCCGTAACAATGTATTCGTCACTATGAACCCCATTAACAATCTGGTAACGGGTGAATACCCAGCCCGGTTTACGCGCTAAAAGGTGAAGGATACGAAATTCGGTCAGAGTCAGGTTAATCGGCTTTTCATTTATAAAGACCTCGTGTCGTCCCGGATGGATAGTCAAAGCTCCGATACTAAGGGGAGATTTATCGTCCACTGACTTCGACCGACGCCGCAGGACAGCTCTTATGCGAGCGATTAGGACATTGAGACTGAACGGCTTGGTTATATAATCGTCCGCCCCCAACTCCAACCCGGCGACGATATCCGTTTCTTCCCCTTTGGCGGTAAGCATTACTATAGGGATATGCGATGTTCTTTCATCGGACTTTAACGCCTTACACACATCAAGCCCGCTTAAATCCGGGAGCATCAAATCCAAGAGGATTAAGGATGGTTGATCCGTTTTGGCGTATTCAAGAGCGGTTTCGCCCGAGACAGTAGTAATTACTTGATACCCTTCCCGTTGGAGGTTGTATTTTAAAAGCTCAAGTATATCGCTGTCATCCTCAACCACCAAAATCTTATTTTTCATTATAAATTCCTCCGACAAACCCGGTTTTTACTGGTTATGACAAATATATAACCCGATAACTACATATTCAAAGCAAATAAGAATATTTACACTCATTTTTTGTAAACTGTAAAACTCCACTATTTTGGAAAATCCGTCCCGTATCCCTTTCTTTAACCTTATGCAATTGCGCAACGGCGGATTTTTATTTATAATGGCGGTATGAATATCTTCATAATGTCGGACATACATTCCAATTTGGAAGCTCTGAAAACCGCTTTGGAATATTATCATAATTTTAATAAAGACAAAAAATTGATATGCCTCGGCGATATTGTCGGCTACGGCCCCGATCCCGCCGAATGCCTCGATCTAATCCTTGCCGAAACCGATTTCATCTGTCTGGGAAACCATGATTATGCGGTTATCGAACCCGCCGAAGAACTTTTTATGAATACCTTCGCAATCGCCGGAGTTCGCTATTCCCGAAGCAAATTGTCTTTCGAGCAAGTGAAAACAATCGAAAACTTCCCTTATATCATTCCCGATTCCGAAAACAGCGATGACATATCCTATTCTCATTCCACCCCGACGAATCCCGAACGATGGGATTATATCGTTGATGAGCAGGATGCGCGGAGATATTTGATAACGATGAAGCCGAAGCTTTGCTTTGTGGGGCATTCCCATATACCGGGAGTCTATTCAACGGGGAAAATAAAAGTTTCCGGCGGCAAAACCCTGATTGACAAAAACGCCAAAACGATTATAAATGTGGGAAGTATCGGTCAACCGCGGGACGGCGATGCGCGATTATCGTTTTTTTTATTCGATGATGAGGATTGGAGCGCTGAAAATATCCGCCTTGAATATGATACAAAAAAGACTGTCGAAAAAATTAAAAAAGCATATTTGCCGGATTATCTTGGGAAAAGATTATTGAAAGGGTATTGATTTAAGCAATTATTTTTATAGATTGACATCGAAAACAATAAATAGAAAGTATCAAAATAGAAAAGCAATTAAAAATTGGGAGATTTTATGTCCAGAGATATTCTATGCGGACTTATACAATGCCAGGTCCCATCCTTCGAAGAGGGTGATTCGATACAGGATATAAAGCAAAGGTCAATTGAAAAGCATATTCCGTTAATCGACAAGGCTGGCGAATCGGGGGTAAAAATCCTCTGTTTGCAGGAGATATTTTACGGTCCTTATTTCCCCGCGGAGCAAAATTCCAAATGGCTGGAGCTTGCCGAAAAAGTCCCCGATGGTCCCACTATCAAGATGATGTCGGAGTATGCCCGTAAATATGGGATGGCTATGATTGTTCCCATTGTGGAAGAGGAGTTGCCCGGCGTTTATTACAATACGGCCGCGGTTATCGACAACGACGGAAAATACCTCGGCAAATATCGTAAGGTCCATCTTCCCCACCTTTATCCCGGCTTTTGGGAAAAATACTATTTCAAGTCGGGTAATTTGGGTTATCCGGTATTTAAAACACAATATGCCGATATCGGGGTGTATATCTGTTATGACCGCCATTTCCCGGAAGGGGCGAGGATATTGGGTTTGAAGGGGGCGGAGATAGTGTTCAATCCCTCGGCGACGGTAGCGGGATTATCGGAGTATCTTTGGGAATTGGAGCAACCGGCACACGCAATCGCCAACGGCTATTTTCTCGGGGCGATAAACCGTGTCGGCACCGAACACCCCTGGGATATCGGCGAGTTTTATGGCAAGAGCTATTTTTGTAATCCCCGCGGCCAGATAATTGCTCAAGGTAAGCGGGACACGGATGAACTCATCACCGCCGAAATAGATCTCGAGTTCATCACGGAAGTTCGGAAGGTATGGCAGTTCTATCGGGACCGTCATCCGGAGACATATTCGGATATAATCAAATTACTGCCTTAATCGATGAACGAAAGCCCTTATCACAAGTTTAATGATAAAAGTTTCAACATACCATAAGACGAAAAGCAGAGGTCGGCAATGGATCTGATTATTAAAAACGGAACAATCATAACAACCGAAGGGGACTATAACGCCGATATCGGAATAAGGGACGGCAAAATATCCGCTATCGGAGAACATATTGAAAGCGGGGATGCCGATATAATCGAGGCGGAAGGGTTATTGGTGATGCCGGGCGCTATCGATGTGCATACACATTTCCAATTGCCGTTTTGCGGGACCGTCTCCGCCGATGACTTCGAGAACGGCACCAAGGCGGCCGCCTGCGGCGGTGTAACTACGATTATCGATTTTGCGATGCAGACAAAAGGGGGAACTCTTTCGGATGCCCTCCAAAAACGCCGTGCCGAAGCTGACG
>JALSTH010000101.1 GCA_026983835.1 Candidatus Zixiibacteriota bacterium
TTGGGGGGGGGGGGCCATCATCACGCCGCCGGGTGTTCGGTTTCGGGACCATTGGATAATGCCCGGAAAATAGTGCTTGAAGCTTTGGAGAGAATGCTTGACAATTCACAATAGTGGAATATTGGGCGTCTTCAAGCCGCATGGTTGGACATCCTACGATGTAGTTAATTTCGCTAAGAAAAGATGGAAATTAAAAAAGGTAGGGCATACGGGGACACTTGATCCGATTGCCGAGGGTGTTCTTATCTTATGTTTAGGCTCAGCCACTCGGTTGAGCAGCTTATTCCTCAATTTGCGAAAGTCATATTCCGCTAAAATTAGATTTGGAATATCTACTGATACCGATGACATCACGGGGGAACCTCTGTATGAAAAGGATATTAGCCATTTGACCGCAGATGAGATTTTAAAAGCTATGGAGATGTTTTATGGTGTTATCGAACAAATTCCCCCGAAATACTCTGCCTTGAAGATAAAAGGTAAACCAGCATATATATTGGCTCGTAAAGGGGGACCTGTTAACCTGAAAGAACGGCAGGTTGAAATTTATCGGTTCGAAATGAAGGATGTTTCCCTTCCCGAAGTAACCGTAGATATCGAATGTAGCAAAGGGACATATATTCGCAGCATCGCTCGCGATTGGGGCGAAAAACTTGGGGTAGGGGGTATATTGGTTCGGCTTATGAGGACCTCGATAGGGAATATATCGCTTGGTGATTGCCATACGATTGAGGAGTTGGAAAATCTTGATTCTCCTCCTTTGCTTGACTTCGAATATGCCACTTCATTTATAAAAAGAGTTAAAGTCCCGAGCACAATTACGGAGCTGATAAAAAACGGAGAACCTTTGCAATTTTTAAGTGAGGAGAAAGGTATCGAATTTCCTTCCGATGGGGTGTTCCTTCTTTTGAATCAAAACGGATTACCTATAGCGTTAGCGGAAAAAGATAAGGTGGATAAAAAGCATTTCCGATATTTAGCTGTTTTTCCCGAATGGTGATTGTTTTTACCGCTAAACTTAATATAAGTTTAATTAGTCGAGGATATATTTGAAGGTGGCAATTACAGCGGTTTTAGTCTCTTTGCCGAACTTCATTGGTGTACCGATTCGGTAAGGATAGCTTTAATTTTAAGGTACATCGAGTAGTTGGGTTAAGATTTATTAACGGTTAATTTCCGAGCCTGTTCGCCGGCATTATATGAACTCCTGACCAATGGGGCGCAGGCGGCAGACTTGAAACCTATTGAATATGCGTATTGTTCAATTTCCTCGAATTCATCGGGATGATAATATCGTATCACAGGGTGGTGTCTTTTTGAAGGGGCGAGATATTGGCCAACTGTCAACATTTGGCAATTATGCTTTCGTAGATCTTTTAGAGAAGCCTTTATCTCCACTATCGTTTCACCCAAACCGACCATCAAGCCGGATTTCGTCGGTATATCGGGACGATATTCCGAAGCCCTCTTCAAAAGCTCCAAAGAAATATTATAATCGGCTTGAGGGCGGACATCAGGGTATAACCGTTGAATTGTTTCGATATTATGATTTAGAACATCGGGTCCCGCATCGAGGACTATCTTGAGTGAGTCATAATCACCTTGAAAATCCGGGATTAAGACTTCGACTTTGCAATTGTTATTGAGCCTTTTGATTTCATTGATGGTCTCTGCGTAAACGGATGCTCCGCCATCAAGGATATCATCCCTTGTCACCGAAGTGATGACGATATAATCCAAATTCATTATTCTAATAGCTTCGGCAACTCGCTTAGGTTCATCCTTATCCAAACCGTGAGGGGTGATGGAGCTGACATTACAAAAGGTGCAATTTCTTGAGCAAGTATCCCCCAATATCAGAAAGGTCGCTGTTCCTTTGCCGAAACATTCACCGATATTTGGGCAAAGGGCTTCCTGGCAGACAGTATGAAGTCCCTTTGCACGGAGTAGTTTTCGTATCTCCTCATATCGCTTGTTCCGAAAAGCTTTTACTCTTAACCAAGGCGGACGGCGTTTTAATTCAGCGTTATACAATTTGTTAACACCTAATCGAATTCTTCATCGATATATCTGTCGGCTGCTACTGCTGCCGTTGTTCCGTCACCGACGGCATTGGTTATTTGTTTGCATAGTTGCTTACGGACATCACCGATGGCATATATACCCCTGACCTTTGTCTCCATTTTGTAATCGGTGATAATATAACCCGACTCATCGGTTTCGACTAAATCCTTAACCATCCCGGAATTGGGAATAAAACCTATAAATGGAAATACCGCTCCGACATCAAGTGTGCTTTCTTCACCGGTTTTTTTATTCAACAAAGAAAGCGATTCAACTTGATTTGTGCCATTGACTTTTGTAACGATGCTGTCCCAAATAAATTCTATTTTTTCATTTCTGAAAGCGTGTTCCTGAATTGATTTTGCAGCTCGTAGCTGATCGCGGCGGTGAATAATATAAACCTTTTTCCCAAATTTCGTTAGGTATATCCCCTCTTCGACAGCGGCATCTCCGCCGCCGACGACCGCAATTATCTCACCCTTGAAGAATGCACCATCGCAAATAGCACAATAGGAAACTCCCTTGCCGTACAATTCCTTTTCACCGGGAACATTAAGCAATCTTGGCCTCCCGCCAGTGCCGACAATTAGGGTTTTGCTTTTGTATCCTTCCCTATCCGTTTTAATGATTTTATATTTGCCATCAAGCTTAACTTCCTTTACTTCCTCCATTTTTAGTTCCAAGCCGTAACTTTGGGCGTGATCCAACATTTTGGAGGCAAGCTCGGGGCCGCTGATGCTCGTGAAACCCGGATAGTCATCAATGCGATCCGTATTCGCTATTTGCCCGCCGGGCGATAATTTCTCCAGACAAACCGTTTTCAGCTCCGCTCTGGCTCCGTAGAGACCGGCTGTCAATCCGCCCGGTCCGGCGCCGATAATTACCAAATCGTATTCTAACATTTTATCCTTTCATAAATTCATATTTTTTATTTCTCATTTAATACTTTCCAACGAAAACGCAGTTGATTAAGTTCCGTATAAAATAATCCTATTTCTGAATTTATTCAAGAAAATTAGGAACATAAACAATAATTATTGTTTCGCAAATGTCATTAATGTCATTATATTATAATTCCGAAAATATTATAATGTATTGTAGCAAATCCTTTTTGTAATTCAATAGATATTTAAGTATTAACCGGGAAATAAAAAATATTTTAGGCGCTTTTTTATTTATGGTCGAAACTTAAAGATTAAATTAATATAAGGAAAATGGAAACATATTTAAGAAAAGCGTTGTTTTTCTATAGGATGTGTTATGAAGAATAAATTTTTACTGATTATTTTTATTTTATCTTTTTTGCTTTCCCCTCATCTTTATGGGCAGGAATTGGTAATTCATTGTATAAATATCGGGCAGGGAGATTGCACCCTTATTCAATCGCCGTCGGGGATTAATATGATGATGGATGATGGTCCGCCATCGGGTGCCGCCCATCTTTTGGATTATCTCCATACCATAGGTGTCAATTATATCGATTACTTAGTAATAAGCCATTACCATTCAGACCATATTGGCGGAACAAATAGCCTTGTGGATGACCCGTTGATTGATTTGGGAGTTGTTTATGATAGAGGATGGAATTATTGCGGGACGAGTTATGATGATTATTACATCCCCTCAATTGAAAACATCCGCGAAACAATAAATGATGGTGATACTCTCGATTTAGGCGATGGCGTTATTGCCCGAATAGTCAGCACCAACGGCAATGGCGTATTAAATCCGCCTTTTATTGACAGGGAATGCCCTGGGGGAGGACAGAATAATGAGAATGATTTCTCCGTTGCTATGGTCGTGGAATATGGAGATTTCCAGTTTTATGTCGGTGGCGACCTCTCCGGTTTGACTAATGGCACCTATACCGATATAGAGACCTCAGTTGCCCCGGAAGTTGGGAATATCGATGTTTATCAGGTTGATCATCACGGCTCCTACGCCAACTCCAATCAGTTTTTTCTGGATACGACCGATCCCGATGTCTCTATTATTTCCGTTGGACAGAACAGCTATGGGCATCCGCATCAATCGACTGTGGAGAGGTTGCTGGCGACATCGGTAATTTATCAGACCGGCGATCAATACGGAAATATTGTAGATGGCGATATAGTCATTCGTACAACGGGGCAGAGCTATTATACGGTTAATGGAGATGTTTATTATCTTGGTTCCGAGAATGTTGTTCCCATCTCTGATATTCAAAATAACTTTAATTCCTATAACGGCCATTCGGTCAATATTGAAGGAGTTGTCACTGTTGGAGTTGGAATACTCAACCCATTTTCTACCGATGTTTATGTTCAGGACGGTTCCGGTATGGGGATTAATATATTCGATCTCGGATTACTCGAGGATTTGGTTCGCGGTGAAATAGTTAAGATTTCCGGGACGGTCGGGGAATATCAGGGGATAACCCAAATATATAACATTGTAAATGTCGAACCTATTTCCTCGAATAACGATTTGCCTGATGGAAAGTCTTATCAAACCGGCGAGATAGATGATTTCCAATATGAGGGGACAAGGGTCCATACGGAGGGGCAGGTAATTTCGAAAACTCGAATTGAAAACGGCTGGAGTATTTCTATAGATGACGGTACCGGCGCTTGCGAGGGCTTTTGTCCGGATAGTTCCTATGTCGATGTCGATAATTTGATTCGTTTGGGAATCGATGTTTTATTCAATGGGGTTCTAAGGGTGAATGCTACCGGCGGCGATACAACTTATGCTGTGATTATAGCTGATTTAGGCGATTTGGATTTCTACCCCGGCGTTGACCCGGACGAAAACAAAACGAATCTACCGAAGGGTTTCGTATTGTATCAAAATTACCCTAATCCCTTTAATGGAACGACAACATTGTCTTATACAATAACCAGCTATCATCGCTCTTCGACGGATGTCAATATGAGGATTTTCGATTTGATGGGACGCCGTATAACCAATATAGTCGAGCGGGAGAAACAACAGCCGGGATATCATTCCTATATATGGGATGCTTCAAATTATCCTTCGGGGATTTATTTCTGTCGGCTTCAGGTTGGGGATGAATATCAAGTAATCAGATTGTCAAACGAAAAATAATTCCTTCGCCCTGCGGATTAAATTAAAATACTTTTCAATGCCTCCTCGATCGGGGTGGGATAAAATCCAAAAACATTTTCAGCCTTCTTGTGAAGCAGGCTGACATCTTTCGGACGGGGCGCCATTGTTGGAATATCCCTCATTACCGAGGGTATAATAAGCTCCTTATCGAAACCATAAACTTTCTGCATCAGCATTCCAAATTCATATCTGGTAATTTTGTCTTTACCGCTTAAATGATATATCCCCCCAGGAATATCTTTTTTGATACATAAGTTTATCGCTTGGGCGACATCGGCGGTAAAAAGTGGAGTGCGTATCTGATCCGTGAAAAATTTTACCTTCTCCCCGTTACGAATTTTCTCCATAGTAGAAAATATATACCCCTTTTTATTCGGGGACGAAGGTCCGTATAATAAGGCAACCCTAAATATTACACTACCATTAGAGAAAAACTTAACCGTTTCCTCAGCGGTAAGTTTACTTTTGCCATAGACATTAATGGGGTTAACCGTATCCGTTTCAATATAATCCCCCTTTTTTCCATCAAAGACCATATCGGTAGAAATGTGAATCATCCTGATATCGAATTTAGCGCAGGCTTCAGCTACATTTCGGGTTCCATCAGCGTTAATTTTCATTGCTTCCGTGGAGTTTCTCTCGCACCAATCCACATCAGCGGATGCGGCTGAGTGTACAATATAATCAGGCTTGAACCTCCCGATACAATTTTTGAAATTACGGTAGTCGTTGATGTCGGTTTTGAAGAATTCGGTTGGCACTGCCGAGGCATATTTCTTATGGAATGTCCCCGCAATTTCAAAATACTCATTTAGCAGAAATACGAGATGATAACCCAAAAAGCCGGCAGCGCCGGTGATAAGCATTTTTTTCTTCATAGCCATAATTTATCCAAATAAATTGTCCAAAATCATCATAACCAAAAATCCGATAATTACTCCAAAAGTCGCGGTCCTCTCAAATCCGCGACTATGGGTCTCCGGGATAATTTCGTCGGAGATGACGAAGAGCATCGCTCCGGCGGCAAAAGCCAATCCAAAGGGAAGTATAGGCTTGGCAATTGTAACGGCTGCAGCGCCTATTACCCCCCCTATCGGCTCAACGAGCCCTGATAATGTTCCTATAAGCATAGCTTTTGGTTTTGAATATTTTTCCCTCAGTAGGGGCAGGGCGACAGCCAGACCCTCAGGTATATTCTGTAATCCTATTCCTATTGCCAAAGCAGTTCCCGCAGCAATATCACCTCCACCAAACCCAACACCGACCGCCAACCCTTCGGGGAAATTATGAATGGTTATGGCAAATACAAATAGCCACGCCTTCCTCAATGTTGAAGATGGTCCTTCCGGTCCTCCCCCGAAAAAATGATAATGCGGAACCCATTTATCTATTCTATCCAAGAACAAAGCACCGACAGCCATACCCGCAACTGTTATCCACACGCCCCCTATTTCTATCGCCGGAACTATCAAAGAAAACGATGTTGCCGCCAGCATAATGCCGGCAGCAAAACCCAGCATCGCATCCATCATTTTATCGGATATGTTGCGGGTGATAAGAACCGGAAGAGTTCCAATTCCCGTAGCAAGTCCAGCTAAAGAGCTGGCAACAATTCCTAAAAGGACAGTATTTTCTCCAAACATTTAACCTTCCCAAACTAATATGAATAGTAATATCAGTCAATCGAACTCGCAACTTATTTATATTGCTATAATAGCGATATGACCATAAGTTATTTATTCTTGATATAACCTATAAAGTTATTTATTTGTTCACATTAGGATGATAAAAAACTTGATTGGCCGAACTGTGCCAATTAGCTTTACAACCGTTTTGTAAATATTGTGAAAGCTGTATCGATGAAATTTTCCGATAGGCTGATTGTTTTAATAAGGAGGTTATTGAGTTTGAAATGAAATTGGTATCGACAGGGATTAAAAAGGTTTTCAGTGGTTTTACCGTTCTCTCCGGTATTAATTTAGAAGTAGACAATGGCGAAGGATTGGTGATTACCGGCGCCAATGGTTCCGGAAAGTCCACCCTAATTAAAATATTGTGCGGATTGTTGAGGGCTACGGCGGGGTCGGTGGAATTTATGGCTAATGGGAAAGCTATACCACCGAACGAACGCCGATTGTATTTTGGATTGGTATCACCGGAATTACAGCTATACAATGAATTGACGGCTTATGAGAATATCCGGTTTTTCGGCAAATTGATGGGAATAAGGGTTGATAACCGTTTTATTCATAATCTACTTGAAAAATTTGGGTTGAAAGGAAGGGGAGAGGATACTATAAAATCATATTCATCAGGGATGAAACAGCGTTTGAAATTTATCGTCTCAACCCTACATAGCCCTGAAATCTTGTTTCTGGATGAACCTACATCTAATTTGGATGAGGAGGGTATAAGGATGGTCGATCGGATATGTTTTGAACAGAAAAAGAGAGGGATACTGATTATCGCTACAAACGAGAAAAGGGATTTAGCTTATGGAGAGAAGGTCATCGAGCTTTCCGGCAGCGGTAGCCGCAATTCTAATTAAAGATATAACATCCGAGTTTCGTAATCGCTATGCGATAAATACGCTGATTATGTTTTCGCTTGTTACGGTAACGGTGATAAGTATTTCCATCGGGCAATTCAATATCAGCGATGAGATGAGAGCTGCATTCCTCTGGATAATAATCTTTTTCTCATCGGTATCTGGATTGGGGCAGTCGTTTATTAAAGAAGAGGAAACCGGAACCGTGTTGGCATTAAGATTGTATAGCAATGCGATAGCGGTTTTTGCAAGTAAGTTTATATTTAATACAATCCTGCTGTTATTTCTGGAATTGATTTTTATCCCTTTATTTTTTATATTGCTTTCAGTCGAATGCGGGAACTTAATGTTGCTAATTTTAGTAATATTTCTTGGAAGCATCGGGTTAACCGGCGCAACAACTTTAATTGCGGCGATTATCTCAAAGGCTTCCGTAAAAGGAGCGCTTTTTGCAGTTCTGTCATTTCCAATCTTATTACCCCTTCTCATAGCGGCGATAGGAGGAACGGAAACTTCTTTGACTGGAGGAACAACGATGGAAGCTATTGGAGATTTGAAATTGCTGATATCATATCCTGTTATAATGTTGATAGCTTCGGTTTACCTTTTTGAATATATCTGGATTGAATGAGCGATTAGCGTGCCTGCCATATTGAAATACATTTTATTAATTTTAATGACTTTGGTCATTATCCTTGTTTGGATCGCTGCTCCCCCGCAAAGTAGATTGGGCGATGTATCAAGGATATTTTATTTCCATGTATCTTCGGCGTGGATAGCTTTTTTAGCCTTTGCGGTCTCGATGATTAACTCTATTGCATATTTGAGGAAGAAAAACATCAAATTTGATATTCGTGCAGCTGCTTCGGCGGAATTGGGATTGATGTTCAGCATATTGGCGACTATTTCAGGGTCGGTCTTTGCGAAAGCGGCATGGGGGGCTTATTGGAATTGGGACCCGAGGGAGACTTCTATATTTATCTTGATATTGATTTATGGGGCGTATTTGGCTTTGAGATCGGCGGTGGATGATGAGGAGAGGAAGGCATCGCTCTCGGCCGTATATTCCATCTTCGCTTTTATCACTGTTCCATTTTTGGTTTTTATAGTCCCACGGATTTACCAATCGCTCCACCCTTCGGACACGGTGGTCAACTCCAGCGGTAAGATCCAAATGCCGCCGTTG
>JALSTH010000102.1 GCA_026983835.1 Candidatus Zixiibacteriota bacterium
TTGTTGGCGGCGATAATATAAGCAAACCGCAGAGGGTGAAATTATCGATTTATGATTTATCCGGACGCAAAATCGCCCAACTCATAAATGACAATCTCCCCGCCGGTGAACATAGCATCACTTGGAATGCAAAAAAATTACCATCCGCCATCTACTTCTGCCGCTTATCATCGAATAACAAATCCATTACCAAAAAGATGGTCCTGCTGAAATAAAATTTTTCATAGCGGCAGGTTTTGCGGTTATCTCCGTTTAATTTCGCAAACGGAATATTAAATTTCTATCCACTATATTATTCCGAATCGCCACATATGTCCCCAGATAGACCAAAAGAGTATATTTGAATTATAGTATACTCATTATATTTTATAAATAATGTCCTACAGTTTCCGTTTTTTGTTAATTTTTAACCTTAAATAAGGACAACCGAAAACTCACAACATCGGCGTGATAATTTAATATTTGTTGCGGGGGAATAAATTATCACGCCCGGTTGTTCGTCACCCATATTCTCCGATAAAGTCTTGACATTCTCGAACTTAATTGAAACATCCGTTTTGGAAAGATATCATTTTTCTGCTACTTATAAATAATTTTCGAGGGTTAAAATTATGGTTACATCATCAGATTAAGCTATATCGACAATTAAATAATTTATTTAATTAAAAATATTCCCGGTGGATTACTATTATTAGAATAATACAATAATGCTAAAAAGGTTGCTCCTTTTACGAACCCAATGGTTATAATAATTACGCCCCTTGCAAAAAGTCCTTGACAGTAGTATTTTAATTTATATATTGGGTTTCGATCGCGGGGTAGAGCAGTCTGGTAGCTCGTCGGGCTCATAACCCGGAGGCCGCAGGTTCAAATCCTGCCCCCGCTATTTTAATTTTTGTATATCCTGCCAAAAAATAAATATATGGTCGGTGGCTAATTTTCTGTAATTGCGGATTTAGGAACTATACCATTAATAAAGTGTTTAATATATAGATATTTTATATAAATAGTATAGTATAGAAAGGAATAAAAAAATGTCCACACCACCACCTCCAAAAGAGTTAGCCAATCTTCCGGTCTCCGGGATGACTTGTGCAAGTTGCGTCGCTAGCATTGAAAAAGCGATAAAGGGGCTTCCGGGCGTCATTGATGCCGCAGTAAATCTATCAACGGAAACAGCCGCTGTAGAATATGAGACATCACAGGTTGATATAAAAAAGATAAAAGGGGCAATTGAGAGTGTAGGATATGGCGTCCCACTTTCCAAAATTGAACTCCCGATAACAGGTATGACCTGCGCCGGATGTGTAGGGAATGTCGAAAAGGCGATATATCGGGTGAAAGGGGTGATTTCCGCTTCGGTGAATTTAGCTACTGAGACTGCCAGTATCGAATATCTGTCGAATGAAACTGATATTGCCAAAATAAAAAAAAGCATTGAGGATTCGGGATATGGCGTTGCCGAGGTTTCCGAAGAGGAAGAAGATGAGGACCCGCAGCAGAAAGCCCGGGAGGAATACTACAAATCTTTGAAGCGGAAATTTATAGTCTCCACATTTCTTTCCGGGCTGATTTTGATTGGTTCGTTTCAACATCTCTTCCCCTTTATCTCAGCCATTCCCCGCTATGAGATGTTTTATATCTTACTGCTTTTGGCTCTTCCAGTCCAATTCTGGGCCGGCTCCCAATTTTATAAAGGGTTCTGGTCGAGCCTTAAACATTTCAGCGCCGATATGAACACATTGATTGCGGTGGGTACATCCTCCGCCTTTATTTATAGTCTTGTCGCCACCGTGTTCCCCCAGCTGTTCACTTCCGCCGGTCGGGAGCCTCAGGTTTATTATGATACTTCCGCCATAATAATTACCCTGATACTATTAGGCAAACTTTTGGAAGTTGGGGCGAAGGGGCATACATCGGATGCTATAAAAAAGCTTATCGGGTTATCCCCGAAAACCGCTACGGTTGTTCGTGATGGTGTAGAAATGGAAATTGATGTTTCCGAAGTTTCCATAGGAGACATCGTTTTAGTGAAGCCGGGTGGGAAAGTGCCGACCGATGGTATTATCATCAAAGGTTCCTCGACCATCGATGAATCGATGCTGACAGGTGAGAGCATACCATCTGAAAAACGAGAAGGGGACGAGGTTATCGGCGGGACAATCAACAAAATCGGATCATTCCAATTCAAGGCTACAAGGGTTGGTAAGGATACTGTGCTTTCACAAATAATCAAGATGGTGAAGGAAGCTCAGGGGTCCAAAGCGCCAATTCAAAGATTGGCGGATAAAATCGCCGGGGTTTTTGTCCCCTTCGTCATCGGCATAGCAATTATCACATTTTTCGTATGGTTCTTGTGGGGTCCTACTCCCGCGCTAACTTATGCTCTGCTTAATTTTGTGGCGGTAATGATAATCGCCTGTCCCTGTGCTTTGGGATTAGCTACCCCTACGGCGATAATGGTGGGAACCGGTCGTGGAGCCGAAAACGGAATATTGATAAAAGGCGGGGAAACATTGGAGAATGCTCACCGCATCAATATGATAGTTTTTGATAAGACAGGCACTCTAACCAAAGGTGAGCCGGAATTGTCGGAGATAATAACAGCCAATGGATTTAATTCCGAAAAAGTTCTGCAACTTGCCGCTTCGGCGGAGAAACATTCCGAACATCCTATCGCTAAAGCGGTGCTGAAAGCCGCGTTGGAACAAAAAGTTGAATTAACCGAGCTATATAACTTTGAAGCATCTCCGGGGTTCGGTATCCAAGCGGAAATCGACGGTAAAACGATTAAAATCGGCAAGGAAGGATTTATAACGCCGAATTATGCGGAAATTAAAGATGTTAAGGATAAGATTGACAATTTGGTTTCTCAGGGGAAAACGGTTTTATTGTTGTCGGTTGATGGTTTGTTGGCAGGGGCTATTGCGGTAGCCGATGCCCTTAAGCCAAATTCAAAAGAAGTTATAAACGATTTGCATGGGATGGATATCAAAACCGTGATGATAACCGGGGACAATATCAGAACCGCTAAATCGATTGGGGAGAAGCTCGGCATAGATAAAATTTTAGCCGAAGTTTTGCCGGAGGGTAAGGCAACGGAGATAAAGCGGCTGCAGGATGAGGGCGGTTTTGTGGCAATGGTTGGAGATGGTATAAACGATGCCGTGGCTTTGGCTCAAGCGGATGTGGGTATCGCCTTGGGGAGTGGGACGGATGTTGCCATAGAGGCGTCTGATATTACCTTAATAGGGGATAATCTTAAGGGAGTAATAAAAGCGATAAAATTGTCGAAAAGGACAATGAGAACTATAAAATGGAATTTGTTTTGGGCTTTTGCCTATAATACTGCGGGAATACCGATTGCGGCCGGGATTCTTTATCCATTTTGGGGAATTCTATTAAATCCGATTTTTGCTTCGGCGGCAATGGCGTTTTCTTCGGTATTTGTGGTAACGAATTCCTTGCGTTTGAGAAGGGTGGGGCTTTAGTAAGTATTCTAAAGCGTTAATTTTATTGGAAATTTTATAAATCGCGGTTATAATTGTTTTTAGAATTGGCTGAAACAGATCGCTCGACTAATAATTTATAATGATAGTGATTCCATTTTTACAATTAATCCGAAGGTTCCTCCAGTAAAGTTAAAAGGAGATACTATGCCCCTGACAAAACAATACTCAACCTCCCTGAGGGATGATGTCCGCGATTGGATAGACAAGCTCGAATATGTAGATATTTTGGTCGGTATTCCAAGTTATAACAATGATGACACTATCGGCAATGTTATCAAGATTGCCGCTGAAGGCTTGAAAAAATACTTTCCCCAGAAGAGAACAGCTATCCTTGTCTCAGACGGAGGTTCCTTGGATGATACACGGGAAAACGCTTTGAGAGCGGAGATGCCCCAGGGTGTAGCATTGAAAGTAGCGATATATCGCGGCTTTCCCGGAAAAGGGACTTCGCTTCGGGCTATATTCGAGGCAGCCTATAAACTACGCGCCGATGCCTGTGCGGTTTTCGACTCAGACCTTAGAAGCATTAACCCTGAATGGGTTAAGCAGTTAATCAACCCGATAATTTCTCGAAAGGCGGGTTATGTCGCCCCTTATTACAAACGCCATAAATTCGATGGCACGATAACCAATCATATAATTTATCCGATGACACGGGCTTTGTACGGATTGCGAATCAGACAGCCGATTGGAGGAGATTTCGGTTTTTGCGGAGAACTTGCGGGACTTTATGCCAGCAGGAATATTTGGGACACCGATGTGGCAAAATTCGGTATCGATATTTGGATGACGACTTTGGCTATCAATGAGGGCTTTAATATCGTTCAAGCGGAATTAGGTGCAAAAATCCATGCTCCGAAAGACCCAGCCGCTGATTTGGGACCGATGTTTTATCAGGTGGTAAGTACCCTTTTTTACCTTATGGGGGATTATGAAAGGAATTGGATAAGTATAACCGGCAGCAAAGAAGTGGAATTAATCAAGGATTCCGGGAAGATCGCAAAGGTTTTACCCGTACCGGTCAGCCTAAATCGTTTGGTTGAAGAGTTCACCGACGGCTTTAGTCATTTTAAATCCTTTTATAAGGAGGTTCTCGATCCCGAGACCTTTAAGGATCTAAACAGGATTTACCGCAATTTCTCTAAGGGCACTTCCTGGGATTTCCCCCCGGATCTTTGGTCGAAGGTAATATACGACTTCGCTTATACTTATCAAATGTGGAAACGGAATAGAAGGCGTTTGGTGGATATAATCACCCCCCTTTATTTCGGGCATACGGCTTCATACTATGAGGATGTAAAGGATAAAAATGAAGTCGAAGCGGAGGAATATATCGAAAATCAAGCTGAAGAATTTGAAAAAAACAAACCCTATCTGGTGAATAAAATCAAAATCTGGGAAGAATAATCCCTGATACAAAACGGAAAATACACCCCCCTTCCTTATTTAAGAATTGGAAGGGGGGCTGCAATTAGAGCTCTATCATCATTCGCAATAGATTTTAACCTTCTCTTCACTTTCATTCACATTGATCTCAAAATCGGTTAGCGCTTCTATTAGCTCTTCAATATTTTCCGGTTTAATACTATCCAAGTCGATATTAATCCCCTTATCTTTCAATGCCTCGTTCACCTTTTCATTTGCTCCTTTAGGTATGACCGACGCCAATTTTACGCCGGCACGGAGAAGTTGCAAGGGAATTTTTATATGGACGGTATCGCTATGCTCATTTTTCGGTTCAACATCGATAATCAAATATTTCGGTTTCCCCTTTGATTCCGATTTCGATGGTACTTCCTTTACTTCGGGATTATCGGTCTTACCTAAAGCCTTCAACAAATTTTCCGCTTCCGAAGTGGTTATTTTCCCCTCGGCAAGCATATTCAATACTCTGTGGATTTCATCCGACATTTCATTTCTCCTCTAATAAATGTTTATCTTTATTATTTCCTTCTCTGATTTCACGCTCAACCTAAATCCCTTAAGCGAACAGTAAAGCTCATACAAATATACCCCCATCATCGAATACCCCCATAATTCCCCGCGAATCAAACAAATCGGCAGGATAATAGCCATCAGCAGCCCATAAATAATCGCTAAAATCATTATAAAGGGAATTAAAATGAATAAGGGCAGAACAATAAAAAATCCCTTTTTCCACTTTTGATTGGAGTGATTATATTTACGGATTCTAATATGTAATATCAGCGGAGGTATTATCATTCCCCAAGTATCTCCAAAGCTTCGGAAACGGTGATCTCACCGGCTTCGAGTCTCGATAGCACCTCTTCTTTTTCCGGAATCGTCTCCACTTCCACAAAGTCCAATAGGCCCGCAATCCTATTGAGTCTGCTTTTAATAGTTGGATAACTTACACCGAAAATGCGCTCCATTCGCTTAATCGAGCCGTGCGATTTTACGAAAGCGGCGACGAATATTTGATCCTCCATAGACAAACGGGCCATCGGCGGCAAATCGAATTCCCCCTCGATGAAGATATCCTTCTTACCTAAACGCACCCTTTCCACTATTACAGGCTCGCCACCGGTTAGTTTTGTTAATTCCTGCCAATCCATTTATTCTCCGAAATTATTAACAATTCTAATATAATATAAGCAAAACATTAAATATGTCAAGTAGTAAATTAATATAATTAATATTATATTTAATTATAATTAATTTTATTAGAGATTTAGGTTTGGTTTTTAGGAAATCGTTACTTTGAAGCAAAATTTGCGCAATGTCATCAAACTTGTTCAAAGAAATTACTTGTGCTTGGACTTAATTTTGCGTAACACTCACCGATAAAATAAATAAATAAACATTGGATTAAATCGACTACAATGAAACTTTTGTTGCATCTTAACAAACCGGATATATCCGCGTTGACAATGAATCCCTTCGTCCTTTATATTTATAGGGTTTTATAATGATTTCCTTGAACCATAATATTAGCAATGGGATGAAATTTTTGTTAATTGAACCCAATCCATACAGCAGGTTCTTGGTCAGAACAGAATTGGAAAGAAATTTTACAATCAAATGGTTAGATGTGGCTTCCAATGGAACGGAAGGAATGGAGCTTGCCCGTAGGCGAAAATACGATGTGGCGATAATTGATTACAACCTCCCGGATGATGATGGCCTTTCCGTTTGGATAAAATTAAAACGGATCAGCTTTACACCTCCTTCCATTTTGACCATAACGGATATTGACGAAGAGCAATCACTGCTCGATTTGAGATCGGAGCGTTTCGATTATGTGGTCAAAAGTGGACAATATCCATCCAACCTCCCTGATGCGATACGCCGCCTATTAAACGGATATAACAACGAACCGTATAAATTGGAAGTTAAAGTCAAGGTTTCGGAAAAGGGAATAATCGATGCTTTAACCAAGATTTCATATGTTGTAAATCAGGAGATAAAGGACCCCCTAACGAGTATCATAGGCTCGACACAGCTATTGCTCAAAGGAAACTATGATCTGGATTACAAATCTCGGGAAAAGGTTTCCATTATTGAAGAAAATGCTCATCGGATAAGGGAAATACTTTTTCGGCTTAATTGTATTATAGACTCAACCCCTGAACAGAAGCAATGTCCCGTGATAAGTCCGGATTTACAGATAGGAGAGGGGAGCGGCAAAAGCATAACGCTCGTTAGGAACGAGAGAATTTACAGCGATGATAGATCCAAAAACAAAACTCCCGCGATAAGCTGACAATTTCTATTCATTAAATTTCAAGCAATAAAAAAAGCGGGCGGTTAAACCGCCCGCTTGTAATTAAGCTTATAAGAAGCTTGAAACTACTTCAGCAAGGTAGCGCGTGCAGTGAAGACCTTGTTGCCGGCGTTTAGTTTGTAGAAATAAACGCCGGAGGAGTAGTTAGCGGCATCCCAAGTTACACTGTGGACACCAGCTTCATTATAACCGTTGACCAAAGTCTCTACCTTCTGACCCATCAGGTTGTAAACCTCTAAGGTTACATTGCCGGCTTCCGGCAATTGATAGGTAATAGTGGTAGTGGCATTGAACGGATTCGGATAGCTGCCGACTAAGGCATAATTTGTAGGAAGCTCATTGATAAAGCCGCCTTCAGCATACCACTCGTCAGCACCGGCACCGTTACGACCGGTAGTTACGGTGAACGGGAAGCAGAAGGAGTCATCCTTCACATTCGGACGATCGCCGCAATATGCGCAATACAGGTAATCACCCGCAGGAGCATAACCCGGTACATGCTGAATCAGATGACCATTGATATATTGACCAGGGTTCAACGGAATATTGTTGTAATGACCCTGCTCATAGAAATGACCAAAGCCAACGACGCCATACCAGACATCAGTAGTCATAGGATCATTGCAAGGATTACCGATAATACCGGTTACACCAAAGCTTCCGCCGGCAGGAACGATAACAGGATCTTCATCCGGAACCATGCTTACATCACATACGCAAGGACCGGCAGTTCCATACAGACAGAAGTTCACATCATAGTCCGCACCGAAAATGTCCATACTCGGAGTCCAATCCGGGAATCCGAAGTAATCGGACTTGAAGTAAATCGGGGAACCGGTAATGGTGGCAGAAGCCGCCCAGAAGTTCTGGCCTGTATCACCCTGATTAACGGGACGCATACCTATCCAATAAGTACCGGCAGGCAGGTTCACATTCAAGCCAGTGATGACATAGACATAGACGGAACGACCGAACTGAATTTCACCAGTGGCAAAACGATAGTTCGGAACATCCATTTGCTCGGTTATAACAGCACCCGGAGCACCACCGTCATCTTCCAAAATAATGAAGTCGTCGGTGTTCTCAAAATCATAGGTATCATCTGTTACTGTCCACCAAGCCATACCGGTAAGGGTAGCATCATCAGTCAAAACGACATCATCAACAACCCAAGCTTCCAAATCACCGCCAACCCAGCGGTCGCAAGCTAAGCCGTTATCCCAGGTCGGATAACCGTTGCTGTAAAGTACAGGCTCCGGATCGCCATCGCAAGGATCTTCCGGCGGAGATGTCTGTTGGGCATCTACCCACATAGTATAGGCGGAACCACAAGAAACGCCGTCAAATACCGATGGGCCAATCCACATCCAGTAAGTGCCGGCATCACCGATTGCCGAGACGGAAACGGTGTCGCAAGGATTACCGCTAGCACTATTCATAATGCTATAATCGGAGCAGTCGCCGGAACCTGAATCAATGATGAACAATAAGACCGGGAATTCGGCAACGGCAGTCAAAGTAATTTGCGAATACTCATCGATATTGACTTCGAACCAATCAGTATCACGATAGTTCAAACCTTGGAACAAGA
>JALSTH010000103.1 GCA_026983835.1 Candidatus Zixiibacteriota bacterium
TGTTATCCACATCCAAAAAAGAGCCCCGGGACCTCCATAATGGATAGCCGTAGCAACGCCTGCGATATTGCCTATCCCCACCGTTGCGGATAAGGCTGCCGACAGCGCTTGAAAATGATTAATATCACCTTCGTCTTCCGGGTTGTCATACAATCCCCTAATAACCTTAATCCCGTGCCATACCTTGCGGAACTGGATAAAATTGACTCTTATTGTGGTAATAATCCCCGTCCCGACAAGCAACACCACCAACGCAGGGAGAGCATTTGGCCAATTCCAAATATAACTATTGATTAAATCTATAATTTCTTTCAATGAGGTAAAACCTTAAAATACAAACTCATTTTGAAGCTACATTATCATAAATTGATATCCGCTTTGTCAAGACTTTTGGATAAAGCAATATCTCCCCCACTTGAAATGAAAATATTGTAAAGAAGAAATTCTATTTAATTATCTGGGATTTCGATAGGCTATGGATTGCATCGGCGAACTCGGCAATCGATTCGGATCCGCCCTGCTCGAAGGCGTTTCCGATTACTACTATATCAGCTCCCGCCTTTGCTTTCTCGAATGCCTTCTCCGGCGTTTTTATTCCTCCACCGATGCACAATGGAATAGAAATATAGTTCTTGACCTCAGAAATCATTTCATCCGGTATCGGCTGATCCGCCCCCGAACCGGCATCGGCAAAAATCATCTTCATCCCCATATATTCGGCAGCCAAAGCATGGGCACATACCAAATCCGGCTTATCCCTTGGAATAGGAAGCGAACCCGACATAAATTGTGCCGCATTAAGTTTCCCCGATTCCACTAATATATACCCGGTTGGTATTGGTTCAAGTTTTAATTCCCTCACGAGCGGAGCGGCCTTTACCTGCTGGCCAATTAGCATCTCGGGGTTTCGCGAAGAGATTAAGCTTAAAAATAAAATAGCATCGGCATCGGGGGAAATCATTTGAGTATTCCCCGGGAAAATAATAACGGGTAATGATGTAGCTTGTTTGATCTCCCGCATCGCCAACTGAAAATTGTTATTCAAGAGGACACTGGAACCGACAAAAATTAAATCGGCTCCTTCTTCTTCCGCATAAGCAGCTATTTCTCCGGATTGTCCGGGAACATTCCTGTCCGGATCCAATAATACGGTAAAGGCGGTTTTCTTCGCTTGAATAATCTTTAGGATTTTTTGATAGATTTTATTTTGCATAAGGACTATCCCTTTTTAATTAAGAAATCCCTAATAATATCCGGAGCCTTTCGGATAGCCTCGGGCAATTTATTAATTGATTTTCCACCCGCCTGCGCTAAATGTGCCTTACCTCCTCCGGAACCATTAATTAAAGGAGCGATTCTTTTTACAATCTCGCCCGCTTTTAGGTCCTTTGATTTTATCAGGTCATCGGTAATAACGACACAAAGCGAAGCTTTACCGCCGATAACCGATCCTAAAACCCCTATCCCTGAACCTAACTTATCTCGTAAGGCATCAGCTAAATCGAGCATTTCCCTCCTATCGGAAGCATCGATATTGGAGGAAACTATTCGATATCCATTTATTTCAATCGAATCTTTTATTAACTCCAAAGCTCTCCCGACAGCTTTCAACTTCCCAAATTCTTTCAACTCCCTATCAAGTTCCCGGTTATTGTCTAAAAGAGCCTTTACCCTATCCGATATTTCTTCGGGTGTCGCCTTCAATATTTCGCTCAACGACCGTATTAAATTATCCCTCGCTTTGAAATAATTTAAAGCCCCCAAGCCGGTCAACGCCTCAATCCTTCGTAATCCGGCGGCGATAGCCGATTCGGAAACAATCACAAATGAACCAATCTCTCCTGTTCTGCCGGTATGAGTTCCCCCGCACAATTCAATGGAATAAATGGAATTGTCCGGTTTCAAAATTTTAATTACCCTAACCACTTCGCCATATTTCTCACCGAATAGCGCCATAGCGCCCTCTTCCCTCGCCTTCTCGATAGGAACATCTTCTGCCACATAAACTTCATAGTCGGATAAGATCGTACGGTTCACCTGTTCCTCTATTTTAGAGATTTCATCATCGGTTAGAGCCTTGTAATGGGAAAAATCAAATCGGAGACGGTCAGGTCCGACATAGGAGCCTCCTTGCGTAGAATGTTCCCCCAATATATCCCGTAAGGCTCTATGGAGTAAATGGGTAGCGGTGTGATTTCGTTTTATGGCGTTACGCCGCTCGTTGTCGATTACCGCCTTTACCCTATCCCCGACTCTGGGTATCGTTTTAATGTGCTCTTGCGGTTCGGATATATGTATTATCGCTTCCCCTTGCTTCCGCGTATCAATAATTTTTATTTGATAATCTTTATCCAAACCAACGATAACCCCACTATCGCCTATCTGTCCTCCGGATTCCGCATAAAATGGGGTTTCGCTTAATATTATTTTTAGAACATCACCATCGAGGGCTATATCCAATATTTCTGTTTCCAAAGAATCGGTATAATACCCCCTGAATTCTGAAACAAGTGTACTTACATCACCTTTAATCACACCCTTAATTCCCTCGCGAGACCGCTTTTGTTGTTTTGACAATTCAGCTTGATAACCGTCCGTATCGACATCAAGCCTTTCCTTTTCCGCCATAATTTTAGTTAAATCAAGGGGAAAGCCATAGGTATCATACAACTTAAATGCTTCTTTCCCGGGGATAACCTTTTCTCCCCTCACCTTTAGTCTCCTGACAATATCTGAGAAAATTTCCAAGCCTCTATCGAGAGTTCTATTAAAAGATTCCTCTTCGGATTTTATAAGCTCCGAAGTATGGATTTTCTTTTCCTGTAGTTCAGGGTAAATATCCGCCATCATATCAACCAAGTTCGGTACCAATTTGTAGATGAAGGGCTCATAAACTCCCAATAATCGGCTATGATACGATGCCCTGCGAAGTATTCGCCTTAAAACATATCCCCTTCCTTCATTGGACGGATAAGCCCCATCGGAGAAACAAAAAGCCAATGCACGAAGATGATCCGCAATTACCCGATGCGATGTCCCTCGCTCGTCGGGGAAATATTCCCTGGCGGAAAGTTCCTCTATTCGTTTAATCAAAGGACTAAAAAGGTCGGTATCATAATTAGAATTCTTCCCCTGCAAAACCAAACTTAAGCGTTCCAGCCCAGCTCCGGTATCTATGGATGGTTTTGGAAGCGGTGTCAGTTCTCCATTTTCATCGCGGTTATATTGCATAAAAACCAAGTTCCACAATTCCAAATACCGATTGCCGAAACCGTTCAATTCTCCGGAATATCCCTCTCCCCTATCATAATGAATTTCCGAGCAGGGTCCATTAGGTCCCGTATCTCCCATAGACCAATAATTATCCTTTTTACCAAAACGGCGTATTCTCGCACCTTTTTTCAGAAAATCATCCACCCTCTCCCAAAGAGAATAAGCCTCATCATCATCATTAAAAACGGTGATATAAAGCCTTTCTTTCGGTAGCTTAAGCACTTGGGTCATATACTCCCAAGCGAAATATATAGCATCTTCTTTGAAATAATCGCCGAAAGAGAAATTCCCCAACATTTCGAAAAATGTATGATGGAATGGGGATGGTCCGACTTCTTCGAGATCATTATGCTTGCCCGAAACTCGCATACACTTCTGGCTTGATGTTGCCCTTTTATAGGAAGGTTTCCGCTTGCCGGTGAAAACATCCTTGAATTGATTCATCCCGGCATTAGTAAAAAGCAAGGTCGGGTCGTCGATAGGAACCAGAGATGAGGAGGGAACCACACGATGGTCCCTCTCTTCAAAATATTTTAGAAATGAACTCCTTATCTCTTTTGATTTCATAGAATGTTATTTTAATCGATATTTCCAAAAAACGCAAGAATGAAATATATTGGATTTGGAAACTTAAATCCATTTATTGTTTGTTATAGGATATATGGCAGACTTCAGCATAGACAGCCGACAATTCATAACCCATAACGGTTCAGAAAACCAATTAAAATTGACATATCCATATTATAACCCTAATATAAATTGAATCTATTATTTTGAAATCGGTATGAGGCTCTCGATAAAATTCATCGTTATTATCATTCTCCTTTTAGGACTTGTAATCCTCAATTGCGGAGGGACAACCCACAACCGACATAATATTACAAAAAGGGTTTTTAATAATGGTTTAACGGTAATCGTAAAGCGGATCGATAAAAACCGTCTTACGGCCATAAATATTCGGGTAAAGGCGGGGTATCATAACGGAGTTAATTCTTTATATGGTATTTCGGAGCTTCTGGGAAAATTGCTTCCTTATGGGGCTAAAAGTAATCGGTTAAGGAAATACTTTAAGTCTGAAACATCAGTCGATTATACGGACTTTTATGCGACACTTCCGCACGAAAAACTTAAAGAAGGATTAAAATATTCCGCAGAGTTTCTGCGTGGACCGAATTTCAATGAAGCCGAATTGAAAAGGGAGAAGGATATCCTTTATTGGAAAACGACTATGGCGGAAAGTGGGATAAATAAAGGAACTGTTGAGGGA
Organism: Candidatus Zixiibacteriota bacterium; assembly: GCA_026983835.1. Lineage (GTDB taxonomy): Bacteria > Zixibacteria > MSB-5A5 > UM-FILTER-46-8 > UM-FILTER-46-8 > JALSTH01. The sequence continues at coordinate 4,541 of JALSTH010000103.1, forward strand.
GAAATAAAATTCCTGTTGGGAACTGCTCAAGCTGGGAATAATTCCATAGAGGCGTTAAAGCAAATAAGACAAATCCATAAATCCGACTTATTGGATTATTATCATAAATTCTATACGCCAAAAAATACAATCATTACAATCGTAAGTAGCATAAATGCAAATGATGTTTTTCATAATGTTGAACAGCATTATGGTTTTTGGAATCCCGGATATTCCGATGTTTCAGATAATAATCTGCCCCAACAAAATAAATTTCAGCACATTGTTTATTCCCTTTCAGATATAATATATCCCCGTGTAAGCATAATTTTTCCAACACCCGGATTTTCGGATTCGGATATGGATGCTTTGCGAGTTCTGTCCCGCATTTTGGGCGAGGGCAAAAGCTCTCGTTTACAACGGAGTTTGGTGGAAGATAATCGCCTCGTGTATTCCGTTGATTCCGATTTGCTCGGCTTACGGGATTTTGGATTGTTTGTTATTAGAGCTAAATCCAAAAACATAAATACTCTAACGATAGAAAAGGAAATCTATAATCAGATACGGCAAATCATCACGCACGGTGTCACCCAATACGAAATAGAGAAAGCCGTCAATACTATAATAAGTGAGGAATTGGTGAAATCGGAGGATATCCTGTATCAAGCTCGAAATATGGCGATGCAAGAGCAATATGGGGACAGCCATAAATCGGCGACGCGTTATCGTGATAAATTTGGAAAACTAACGGCTTCGGACATTAAGCGTGTGGCAGAGGAATATCTTAACATCGATAAATCAAAAGTTGTGGAATACCTGCCGGTAAACACGAAAAGGGAGCGTTGCGAATCGGATATTTATCTGGAGTTTATCAAAAAAGGTTATAGAGATATCGAGATAACAGGGCAAAAAAGGATTCCGACATTAGCCCCTTCGGAGATTTTTACTGGCCGCCGTAATTTCCCGTCGGTTAAATTTACCACTTCGGACGGCAAGACAATTATCATCAAAGAAAATCATTCGGTGCCGATGGTAGATGTTAAAATCGCTTTTGAAGGCGGTGTAAATTATGAAAATAAAAACAACGCCGGGATAACAAAATTAACAACGGCATCTTTAATCAAAGGTTCGAAGAATTATACTTTTGAGCAGATAACGGATTTATTAGAGGGGGCGGGCGGAACGATAACATATTTTGTCAAAAGGGAATATTTTGGTATCGATTTGGAAATCCCATCGGAATACCTAAATTCCGCCTTGATTGTTTTAAGCGATATTGTTTGTAATCCGGAATTCAACAGCTTGGAAATCGAAATCGAAAAAGAAAAACAAATTGAGCGAATTGGAGAAAATAAATACGAAATTAAAAGCCTACCGAGATGTATATTGGCTAAAACTTCTTCCAACTCAATTCACCTCGTAATGCCACTTGATGGAGATTCCTCAGTAGTGTCCAAATTTTCAAAGGATGATTTATTACGATGGTATAATAAATTCAAATCAAGTAAGAGGTTTTATATTACCGCGGTAGGTGATATAGATAGGTTCAAGTTCCGAGACAAAGTAGAATATTTATTCGCAGATATTAAAAAAAGCAAAAATGTTGATGACTACCCGAAAACGGCTTATAATATTGAAAATAAGACTATCGTTGAAAAATGGGATAAGCCTTTCACCGCACAGGCAATAGGATTTTTAACTGACGGCAAAAGCGGCGATGATTATTATCTTATCGATATGCTCCGATATTATGTCTCCGATTTATGCGATAGTCTTTTTGATAATTCCGTGTTTCATTCCTCCTTCGCTTATGAATGCTCCATCACCAATAAAGCTTTTCTGAATTTCGGCATATTCAATATCTATATTGCTTCTCCTCCGGGAAACGAAAAAAGAGCAAGAGACAGGGTTATAACGATGCTGTTAGGGTTAAGGGATAATCCCATATCGAATCAATCATTGCTGGAATTAAAAGATTATGCTCTATGCCAAAATCAGAAACTTCTCCAAATAGATGCTTTGCGGGCGGAGCGATATGTTGAAGAAGAAATAAAAGGAAACGATTTCAGCAGAGTGGAAAGCTATCCTTATAATATAGATAATATATCCAAGTTGGAAATCAATAGCGCGGCCCAAAAATATTTTTATAAAGGTAATATGGCAATTTGCATAGCGAGGGGTCGATAGATATGGCTAAAACGGGATTTATTTATCATCCTGATTATCTCAAACATAATACGGGGCCTTCGCATCCCGAAAGCCCAAAAAGATTGGAAGCGATATGGCGGAAGATCAGCTCTGCGGAATATTTCGATGGTTTGACTATTATTGAGCCAAAACCTGTGGATATCAAGTGGGTTTACAGGGTGTATAGCCCTGATTATATCGAGTACTTAAAAGGCTCCTGCGAAAAGGGAGGTTTGGTTTATTTGGATCCCGATACTCCCGTTTGCGCTGAGTCATTTCAAATTGCGCTGTTAGCTGCAGGTGCTGTAATAATAGGTATAGATAGAATCATAAGTGGAGACATAGAGAATTGTTTTTGTGCCGTCAGGCCCCCCGGCCATCATTCGGAAAAAGATAAGGCGATGGGTTTTTGTCTAATAAACAATATCGCAGTCGGAGCGTCGTATTTGCTTGAAAAATATAAATTGAGCAGGGTTGCAATTATTGATTGGGATGTCCATCATGGAAACGGCACACAGCATATCTTTTATGACAATCCAAATGTTTTCTATATCAGCATTCATCAATATCCATTTTATCCGGGTACGGGGGCGGCAAAGGAGGTCGGCTATGGTGAAGGCGAAGGGGCAACTTTGAATCTACCGATGAGCGCAGGTTGTAATGACGATGATTATCTCGCTGTTTTCCGCCGAAAGATTATCCCTGCGCTTGAGAAATTCCAACCCGAATTTATTTTGGTTTCAGCCGGCTTCGATGCCCATCGGGACGATCCTCTCGGTGGAATGAATATCACGGCAGGCGGTTTTTATGAGATGACATCTATGCTGAAGGAAATAGCTGAACATTTTTGCGGTGGTAAAATATTGTCGATTTTGGAGGGTGGATATAATTTATCGGCTTTGGCTGATTCTGTGGATGCGCATATAAAATGTCTAATTGAATAATCGGAATTTAATAAGAACAAAATTAATATGGACAATTGACAGGTATTTATTATATTTATTAGTTTAATTTGATTGTTTTATTTGAAGGAGGTATTTTTTGATAAAGTGGGATGAATTAAATTGGAAGGAATTCGATAAACTTGTTCCTGAGAAATACAATTGTTGTCTTCTGCCTGTGGGGACTATCGAGGCTCACGGCTACACCAACCTTGGTACCGACAATACGATACCGATAGGGATTGCCGAACGAATCGCCGATAAACTAAAAGCGATCGTTGCTCCGCTGGTTCCTTACGGTGTAACAAGGACCCTCTTGGAATATCCCGGTTCGCTGACTATTTCGCCGGAAGTTTTCGAGGATTATATCACCGATTTATTGGAATCTATCGCCCTTAACGGATTCGAGAAGTTGATAATTCTAAATGGACACGGGGGAAATAACGACCAATTAAAGAACGCTGCCTATAATATTTACAAAAGTACCGGAATGCGCATCATCGTGGTTCACTGGTGGATGTTAGCCGATAATGTGGTGAAGGAAGTTTATGGGCAAAGAGGAGGCCACGCCGCCCTTGATGAAACCGCCGCTTTAATGAGTGTGCGCCCCGATCTATTGAAAAATGAGGCTTATTCGGATGATAGTGTTTTTCTTTTTAATTCAGGCGCTTATGTGGTCCCTAATCCCTCGCCAACCATTATTTACAACAAAGGGGAGGGATATCTCAATTTCGATACCGATAAAGCTAAGGAATATTTTGACAAAGTTTGCGATAATATTGTTAGCTTCATCGAGGATGTGTTTTCCAAATGGGATAAGAACCTTTAATTACAATAACTCTCTGCAACAATTTGCATATTTACGAAAAATAAGGATATTTTATTAAATGGGCGGTATCCGACACCGCCCATATTCTTCCATTACCAAAAATAGCAACATTATGCACCGCATATGGTTATGCTTACTTATACCATTGTGTAAAATATCGTCTTCTACGGAAAGGTGTTTGCGTTATAAACACTAAAATTATAATTATAAACTGAAGCGGGGGTTTATGAAAAATTTGATAATAATTCTATTATTTTTATGGACACCAACAATATTTGCCAAACCGCATAATGCATTTCCATCAGTTGAGAATTTAGGCGATGATACTATTATGGTCGTTTTTCGGAGCGGAACTACCCATTTTTCCGATGATGGCGATATCAAAACATTTAGAGGATATTATGATCAATTCGATGATACCCTAAATACCTACACATTGTTTCGTTCACCTGCCGGCATAGATTTTCGAGATCCTTCTATTAGGATGTTGGATGGCGTTTTGATTTTAACCTTCGACTATGTTAATTACAATATTGGAAGAGATGATATTGTTATTTCTCGTTCTTATGATAAAGGTATAACTTGGACAATGCTTGAGAATGTAACTCAGGGGATGAATGATTCATATCGATGGTGGACCTCCACCGAAATGGCGGAGACAAAAAACAAAGTATGGATTCTCCCCCTTTACCGTTGGGAATCGAAATTAGCCGTATGGTCCGCCGGAACGATTAGATCAACCGATTTCGGAAGGAGCTGGGAGGACTATGTTCCTGTAGTTTATGGATCGGGGGATTCATTATCCCCATCGGAACCATCGGTGGTTCAGCTGAATGATGGTTCATTATTCTTTTTAGCCCGAGAGGATAATTTGAATAATTGTATGTATTATTCATATTCTTTCGATGAAGGTAAAACCTGGCAACCTGCGCAACTCTGGTTTGAACCCGGAATGGCACCTTGGGTTTATAAAGATACCGATGGACATATATTGGTCTCCTATGGCGCGAAAGATCCCTGGGGGGTTGCGCTGACAAAGTCGCTTAATAGCTTTTATCCCCTCAAATGGGGAGATGTTCCTCGTGTTGTTCCATACACCGATCCTGCGACTTATACATATCCATCCCTTTGTAGAATTAAATTTCTCTCCAATAGCAGAACAAATTGTTATTTTTTGGTAAATAATATCGAATGGGACCATTATGCAGGCGATATCGGAGATACCCTTATATTTCTTCCTAAATACTCCGTAACCGATGTCGAAAGCCCTTCGTCAAGCCTACCGAATAAATTCACGGTATCGGCTTATCCGAACCCCTTCAATCCAATAAATACTTTGAGTATAGATGCACTTGAAAAATCGGATATGAAAATCGAGGTTGTAAATATACTCGGTGAAAGGGTGGCTCGGATATTCGATGGCATCATAAATAGAGGATTGAATAGTTATACATGGGATGCTTCAAATTATCCTTCGGGGATCTATTTCTATAGGGTAAAATCGGGAGGAAATATAGAGACAAAAAGGATTACACTCCTAAAATAAGAAGCTATATCATTCTATCACTTCCTTCCCCGTTCCCAGGTCACTTTCTGTGCGTTGGTTAGGTATTTTATCAAACCTAATACAACCGCCCAATTGACCGAAACAAAATAGTATGGGATATAGAATAGGGCTGCCTTCAAACGGTCGTTGAAAATCCATCCGAATAAGGCGAGGGTATAAAAACATATCTGAATGACGAGGGTAAATTGATACCAAATAGAGTGATTGACAAGCATTAAATTTAAAATATAAAACAACGCCATAAATAAAAGGGAATTCCATCGAAGTAGTTTATGGGAAAAGAACATAAAAAATAATTTTGGATAAGAGAACGGATTTAGAAATATATTTGCTCTTCTTATCATCGTTTGATAGCCGCCGGCCGCCATCCGAATTTTACGAACAAATTCCCCTGAGACGGTTTCCGCTGCCTTTTCATAACCAACAGCCCGCGGGACATAAACTATCGATTTTCCATAACCCAATACACCGCTGGCAAGATACCAATCATCGGTCAGCGAATCGGGGGGGATTGGAGATAGATATTCACGCCTAACCGCATACATTGCTCCATCGACAGTTATCATAGTGGCAAAATTCGCTTCGGCGGTATGTATCGCCTTTTCATATCGGGAATATATCCCCTCGCCGGATACCTCACCATATACCGGGGATTTCAAGATGACATTACCGACGGCACATCCAACCGAGCCTTCGGAAAATGCCGAAACCAATTCACGAATGGCATCGGACTCAAACATTACATTGGCGTCGGTGAAAACGATTACTTCTCCTTTTGCATTTTCCATTCCTTTGTTGAGGGCTTTTGCCTTCCCCCCCCTATCGGGATAATATATGAATTTTATGCGGCGGTCATCATAGGAATTAACGATTTCATTAGTCTTATCGGTGGAACCGTCAGAAACAACTATTATCTCGTATTTATTATCATAATAATCGCAGGACAGCGAATTATCGATTTTTTTCCCAATGATATTCTCTTCGTTATAGGCGCAAATTATCAGGGATACGAAGGGGGAATAATCCGGGTTTGTCCTGTGTTTTCTTTTTCTTTTCGCAAGATATATAATAAAAGCGGGATACCCGAAGTAGATATAAATTAAGATGAAAAGTGATACCCAATACGATAATACTATATATTCCATAATATTAGTTGTCCAATACCTCCTCATAAATCGCAAATATTTTTCGTTTCCAGTCTTTAAGATTGTATTTGGGATATAATTTCGCCCTTATTCTCTCCCCATAAATCATTCTATCTTCAGTCGAGAGTATTAAATCCGTCAACGCATTTGACAATTCATTTATATCTCCCGCCTTTGTAGTAAGTCCGTCAACCCCATTATCGATAAGCTCGCCGATTGAACCGACTTTTGAGGCGATAATCGGTTTTAAGGATGCTGCCGCCTCCAACAATACCAATGGCAATCCCTCCGTTAATGAGGGTAAGCAAAAAATATCTATCGCTTTGTAAAAGGAACGCATATCGCTTATATGCCCCGGGAGGGTGATGTTATTGTTCAAACCATATTTATCGATTAGTGAGCGGATTTCCATTTCCTGCGGACCGGAGCCGACTATAACCAAGTGAGTCCTTTTTTTCAATTCTTTTGATAATTGGGCATAAGACTTGATTAGATTTATATGCCCCTTCTCGACCGAAAGTCTTCCCGCTGAACCGATGACTATTGTTCCACTCCCAATTCCCCATTTACTTCTTAAATCCACATCGGCGGGAATTTCATAGTAATTGAAATCAATGCCGTTTCCGATTATCGTTATTTTGTTTTTTGGTAAACCGGAAGCTATAATCCTATCCTTGATGGTTTCCGAAACACAAATTATCCGATTTGCAAAACGCAAAAAATATCTTCCCAACTTTTCATTTTTTTGGAGATTACTATCCCTTTCTACGAAACCATGAGCTGTTACCACAAAAGGTATGCCTGTCAATTTAGAGGCGATAGCTCCGACAATATCCGATTTATAACCGTGAGTGTGAAGTAGTTTCACATTGTGGCGTCGTAAAATTTCGATTAAGTTCCTTACATCCGCAAAACTCCATTTTCTGTATATTGGGATTTTGTCAATTACCGCTCCGGAATCGGAAACCAACCGCAGAAAATAAGTCCCGGTGCCATCATTAGCGCGGACGAATGAAGTCACTCGTAAATCGTAATCATCATCCTTACCGTTGCCGAGCAAATTCAATATCACCCTCTCCGCTCCACCGATATTCATCCCCGCTATAAGATGCATAATTACCGGCTTTGATTGAGGTTTTATAAAAGGGTATATTTTGTCCTCGAATATCGATTCTATGTTTGCCACGCGGGAATCCCAAGAATTAGCCGCCCCTATCGATGATCGGCTTCTGCTTAATACGATATCATCTTCCGAAAGCGCTCGATTGATGAATTTTTCAAATTCCTTTGTATCTTTGGCTATGTATAACCCCTTTTTATATGGATATACCGATGGCAGATCGGTAGTCACTATCGGCTTGCCCGATGACAAATATTCCAATAGTTTCAGGGGATTAGCATTGATCGTAATTTCCGTTTTCCCATAGGGAATAATACAAACATCAAAACCGCGCAGGTATTTCGGAAGCGATTCATACGGGCGCGGACCAAGTATATAAACATTCGGCAGGTTTGAAATTGTGGATGTTTCCGTATCCGACATTCCAATTAGCACTAAAGACCATTCCGGATGATCGACGAATATTTCCTTGAGCATATCGAAATCAAACCAATCCCGTATCAACCCATAATAGCCGATTATAGGCTTTGGGATACTTTTCAAATCATCAGGAATATCTTCGCGTGCCAACGAAAGAGTTCTACTGAAATGTCCATAATCACAACCGTGAGGGATTTTATATATCAGGGGATTATATTTCGATTTGGTTTGCAGGAGTTTATCGGAAACGACTAAAAGCATATCGGCGGAAACCATCAACCGTCTTTCAAGCTCTGCCACTAAACCGCTGTCAAATTGTGTAAATTCGCTGAATTCGTCACCGATATAATATATATTTGCGGTTTCGTTCAAACTTCCGACCATATCCGCGGAAGTGGGACAGGACGCCCATTGAATAAAGTCCGCGATATTATTTTTGCGGAGGAATGATTTAACAAGGCTCTTTAATATAAATCTATTGATACGCCTTACGACTTTATATCTGTATAGCGGAATAACAATCGGAGTTAAGACAAATATATTCGGTTCTACTTGCTTAAAATTCGAGGAAAAGAATTTCTTTACTTTGTTTATTATCCTTATGAAATCCGCTTTGCTTGGGGATGGTGTTCTTAAACCCAAACTATCTATCCAGAGGATTTTATGTGTTTTGGACAACCCCCTCATCAGATGTTGTGTCGATGATGGTAATCGCCCCCAATCTTCGGCAAAACAGATAATCGGGAGTTTACGGCCTTCGCTGCGAACATCCTTTCCCCGAACATTTTCCTTCGGAGCGTTTTTCGTTTTAAGCAATTCGTTCCTTTTTAGATAATTCAAACGGCAACCTCTTCATTCCGCATCTTAATTTCTTCGGGGGTTACTTCTCTAATCGGTTTTGCGGGCACACCGGCGGCGATTGTATATGGTGGTATATTTTTGGTTACCACGGCATTGCAACCTATTTGAGAATATTCGCCGATAGTCACCCCGGGCATAACGATTACATTATGACCCAAAAGCACCTTCCGTTTCAGATGCACAGGGCTTGCCAAATGGGGGAAAGTGGAAGTATTATGGACGAATATGATACATCGCCAACCTATTCCCACCCCTTCGTCTATCCTGACCAATTCCGGGAATATATCATCTATCCAGGTTTCTCTGCCGATAAAAATTCCGCTGTCATCCTCAGCCAATTGAACCCCCATAAATCGATATAATTTATTCCGAAACCTCCAGCTGTAAACCCAATCGCGGGTAATCTTATTTAGTATTTTGAAAAGCGGCCCCAATCGCCTTAACCTTTTAGGCCGATTGCGAGCGTATTCCTCAAATATATATTTATCCGCCATAATCCGCCCCCATTGTTATCCTTAAATCGTTCTCTTGATAAAACTGACTATCTTTTCAATATCCGCTTTGCGAATCAGATGGTGCGTCGGTAATGTTATCAAAGATTCGGCTACGATTTTAGCTGATGGGCAGGGTATAGTATCATCGATAAAATAATCCTGCCTGTCTCCAATAGAATTTATCGTTCCCGGATACATCCCTGAAATCCCTAACCGATGCCCCTTCTTTAATATATATCGTCTGTTTTTATTAGCAGTTAAAATTAAAGGGAAACGGAGATATGCCGGTTTTAAGTTTGGCGGCGGGGATAATATCGCCACTCCATTTAATTTATCCAATTCATCCCGATAAATATCGGCTTTAGCCCTTCTTTTGGAGGTAATCTCTTCCAAACGGTTCAGCATTCTTATGCCTATTCCACACCTATTAAATGGCAAACGGGAGAGGATGAAATTCGGATTGAAGAATGTCTCCCCTATTTTCAAGAACGGCATTTTATCCGGGAGCCAGTAAAGGCATCTATTCGATAGAAACTTATATGCCGTCAGCCGTAGATTATCCTTGAAATTCGATGGCTTTACCTTAGGAAATTCCCTCTTATAAATAGTAAATGCCTCTTTGGCAATTCCCTTGTTCCTTATAATTGCGGCACCGCCGGAGATGGTTGTAATGTTCTTTCCTCTACCAAAGCTTAAAACTCCGGCATCGCCGAAAGAACCCAACAGTTTGCCATTTATGGATGCACCTAATGCTTGAGCGGCATCATCAACAAGGATAATCTTTTTCTCCCTGCAAATTTTTTCGACCTCTTCTATCTCGCCCGAAATGCCGAAGAGATGAGTGGTAATCACCGCCAATGTTTTATTATTTATATTCCCTTCTAAGAGCTTGGGAGAAATACTTAAATTCTCTTTTTCGATATCTATTGTTCGGACTCTCAATCCCGCCCTTACAACCGCCGATGGCACCGACCAACAGGTGTAGGCGGGAACGATAACCTCATTTCTTTCCGGATATATTCTCCTAATTGCCTTTAATATCAAGTATATCGCCGCTTTGCCTGAATTTGTTAGAAAGACCTCACCGCCTATCCTTTTTTGCAATAAGCCATTGAAACTATCGCAATCAAAATCATTCCGCGGTCGTAAAAGGACTCGAAGCTTTATGGGAACTCCTGTTGGCGGGATTACTCCAATCATATTCTATGGAAGTTTGGTTATAATTTTCGGACCAAGGAAATTCGCAATCGAAAGCGGCATTTTACTCCATATATTAATTGCTAAACGGTATTTCGGGTTGCGAGGATTTAGTTCCGGAAGCGTATTGGTTGATAGTAATTTATATTGCCATATCTGTTGCGTCGGTTTTTTCACCCATTGTTTTTTGAAATGGTAAGTTCCCGCGCCTTCCGAGCTCCGTCCAAAATCAAATAATATCGACCCGCGGGATATACAATGTTTTATAATTTCCCAATACATAATATTATTTGGGCATAATCTTCGGTATTCCCTATATGACGAAGCGGAAGGAACAATCGAATAATCGCCATAATGTAGGATTAAAGCGGCGGCGACGATTTTTGATTTATATTCGACGGCGGCTATTTCGGTATCGTTTGGGAAATGATAAAATATTTCTTCGAATAATTCCTTTGGCCAAACAGGCGTCCCCAAATCACGCATATTTCGGGCAAAAACTTTATAAAATTCAGCCAACAAATCCGAATCGCCAAACAGAACCGTCAAACCGGACTTCTCAGCTTTCCTGACCTGATTACGGGCTTTGGCATTAAATGACTTCCATACATCTTCTTCTCCGGATTGCAAATCCAAGAGAAAAGTAAACTTATCGGCCTTTTCTCTCAAACCCTCCAACCGATGGCTTACCGCTCTTAATTCAAGAAAGGAGCAATTGTTCTCCGAAGCCGTTTCAATGGCGGTATCTACCAAACACAAAGCGATTTCATCATTATCCGCAATGGGACCCCCGTAGTCGAGCCATGGAAGCGAGATGAGGAAACTGCCAAACAATCTGCTTTTCATAAGGGTTGTTGGAAGAATTCCAACGATCGAGTTTTCTCTTTCCGCAATGAAATAATAGGGTTTTACCCCAAAGGACGAAGCTAAAATCTCGCCCCAAGACCATCGATGGGCTAATGTACGATTTCTCGTATGTAGCAAATAATTATCCCATCCTTTGGAATCCGAGCTTGAAGCCAACCTCACATCGACAACACCGCCTCGGGGGGAGACAATTTTATTTTGTTGGTGTTCGACTTGCATTTTGATAACGCCGTTTTCTGAGCTTATCGCTGTTTAACTTTTTCGAATAGTTATCATCCTTAAGATGTTTGACGACTTTCGCCGGATTACCGGCAACGATTGTCATCGGCGGAACATTATTGGCAACAACCGCTTCGGTAGCAATAATCGCTCCTCTGCCGACAGTAACTCCCTTTAGTATCACCGCATTGGAACCTATCCAAACATCATCCTCGATAACGACCGGAGCCACATTCCCGCGTTCAACAGGTTTATTCTCCGCCCTTGCTTTGGGATCAAGGGGGTGATTGTTGTTATCATAAATACTTGCCCCTTGAGCTATTAACACCCTGTTGCCTATTCTAATTTTATCGGCGCAGGAATAAATACTGCCATAGCCCAAATAAACATCATCTCCGATTTGAATCGTGGGATTAGGATTTACTTTATAGGAGACGAATAAATTCACATTGCCTGAAATTCGAACCCTATTTCCAACAAAAATAGAACCGTATCCCATAATCAAAGGGAAATTGGATTCGAAATAAACCCCCTTGCCCACCTGATTGCATCTGAAGCGGAACATCGGTTCATAATAGAAAAACTGCTTTAACCTCCGCCACAACACAAGCAAAATCGATCGCGCATAAAAAAGAATACCTCCGATAACTTTTGGAAATGGCAACCGCAAATACCTTAAATGTAATGCGGTTTCGTATATTAACTTATGATACCATTTCTCTTTCCGCCTTACCCTTAAAAGGAAATCTTGAATCAATCTTACTCTCCATAGGATTTTTATGTTGTATATATTTTATGATACTATTTTCGCGCATATCATAATTAAATTATCGGCTTAAAACTGATTATATTGAATTAGTTAGACGCCGCCATTTATATAATCCGATAACTGAGTATATATTTTGTTTCGTGTTTTGTATTGCAAAAATAATAAATAGTTCTTATAATTATAGTTTTATTCGTTTAACCCTAAACAAGGATTAATTCGTTCGTATGAAAAATATCGATGAACAATTGGAAATAATAAAGCGCGGTACAGTCGAGATCCTTTTGGAGGAGGACCTTAAAAGAAAACTCAAGCGCTCGATCGAAACTAACAAACCTCTGATAGTAAAACAGGGGTTCGATCCCACAGCCCCGGATATCCATTTGGGACATTCTGTTAGCCTTCGTAAATTAAGGCAGTTTCAGGACTTGGGACACAAGGTCGTATTCCTTATCGGTGATTTCACGGGAATGATTGGAGACCCATCAGGCAAATCCGAAATCCGCAAAAGATTAACAAAAGACGAAGTCCTTAAAAACGCCGAAACATATAAGAAGCAGGTTTTCAAAATATTGGACCCCGATAAGACCATAATCGAGTTTAACTCCCGTTGGTGTTCATCGATGACCTTCGAGGATGTTTTATCGCTTACCGCCCATTACACAGTCGCCCGTATGCTCGAGCGTGATGATTTTGAAAAACGCTATAAATCCAACCGTCCTATCAGTATTCTTGAGTTTATGTATCCGCTAATTCAGGGATATGATTCCATCGCCTTAAAAGCTGATATAGAATTGGGAGGGACCGATCAAAAATTCAATCTCTTGGTAGGGCGCGAACTTCAAAGGGCTTATGGTCAAGAACCACAGGTGATTATAACAATGCCCCTTTTGATCGGCACCGATGGAACCGATAAGATGTCCAAATCGCTTGGGAATTATATCGGAATCAATGAATCCCCTCGGGAAATGTTCGGTAAGATTATGTCTATTCCCGATAAACTGCTTTATGATTATTTCGTTTTATTGACCGATTTATCATACGATGAACTCGAAAGGATAAAAAAGGAGCTTGACGGCGGGGCGGTAAATCCGATGATACACAAGAAAAGGTTGGCACGGGCAATCATTACATTTTATCATTCCGATGAGGAAGCAAAAAATGCTCAAGAGGAATTCGAGCGCGTTTTCTCCCAAAAAGGACTTCCCGATGAAATCGGCACAAGCAAACTGAAGGCAAACGACGGGAAAATCTGGATAGTGAAACTTCTAACGGAATCGGGACTTTGTAATTCGGGGAGCGAAGCCCGTAGAATGATAAAGCAAGGAGCGGTTTCCATCGACGGTGAGCGGATAAGTTCGATAGATGATATAATAAACATCTCTTCGGAAAGATTGATAAAAGTTGGCAAAAGGAAATATCGGAAAATAATCTTGGCAGGGAAATAGCGAAATGGCATCTTTTAATTTGACGGATATAGATTTCAAGAGTTTAAGGAATCGCTTGAATAAATTGCGGGGTTATCTTTGACCTTAAAACCATCTCAGAAAATGTTAGACGATTAGAGGAACAAACCAAAAAGCAGGATTTTTGGGACAACCATTCCAAAGCACAAAAAGTTCTCAGCGAAATGAAAAGGCTTTCCTCCATTAAAGAGAAATACCTAAAATTGGAGCAGTATTTTGAAGATTTGCAAGTATTGGCTGAATTAGCGGAGGAAGAATCGGACGAGGAAACGGCTCAAGAAACAATCGCGAAATATAATGAGTTGCAAAATCAATTAAAACAATTCGAAATCGAATCTATGCTGTCGGGAGGAGATGATTCTCGTAATGCGATCGTGTCTATCCATCCGGGAGCGGGCGGAACCGAATCTCAGGATTGGGCGCAAATGTTGTGGCGAATGTATATGCGTTGGGCGGAAAATCATAAATTTGAAGCGGAGATATTGGATTATCAAAGCGGCGAAGAGGCCGGCTTGAAATCGGTTACATTTGAAGTAATAGGCGAGTATGCTTATGGCTTTTTGAAATCCGAGATAGGGGTCCATCGATTGGTTCGCATCTCCCCCTTCGATGCCAACAGCAGAAGACACACTTCCTTTGCTTCGGTTTCCGTTTATCCCGAGGTCGAGGATAACAGCGAAATCATAATACGCGAGGAGGATATCCGTATAGATACCTATCGCGCATCCGGAGCCGGCGGTCAGCATGTCAATAAGACTTCGTCCGCTGTAAGGATAACACATTTTCCAAGCGGAATAGTCGTAACCTGCCAATCGGAGCGCTCCCAATACAAAAACAAAGAATCGGCATTTAAGATCCTGCGAGCCCGCTTGTACCAATTAGAGCGGGAGAAAAAAGCGGAGAAATTAGCGCAATTGGAATCGATTAAAAAGAAAATTGAATGGGGAAGTCAAATACGAAGTTATGTCTTCCATCCATATAACCTGATAAAAGACCATCGCACAAACTACGAAACTTCAAATGTCCAAGCCGTTATGGACGGAGATTTGGACGCTTTTATTCAGGAATATCTATCGAGCGAAAGAAATCGTTAAGCTGAAATAAATCGGAGGAATATCGTATGAACATATTAGAGAATATCCGAGAAAAGGCATCCAAATTAAATAAGCGAGTCGTGCTTCCCGAAGGGGACGAAGACAGAACAATCAAGGCTGCCAGATTAATTATCGAAAATAAAATAGCTTCCGTCATCTTACTCGGTGATTCGGAAAAAATTAAGGAAATGGCCAAAGCCGAGGGTATCCCCGAAAATGAGATAATCATTATCCAACCGAACAGATCCGAAAATTTCAAGCAATACTCTCAAAATTATTTTGAATTACGGAAACATAAAGGGATAACTCTTGATGACGCCGAAAAGAATATGTCCCAGCCTCTCTTCTATGGTGCTATGATGGTTCGCGAAGGCAAAGCCGATGGATGTGTGGCCGGAGCTTATCATACGACCGCCGATGTTATGCGGGCTGCAATACAAATAATCGGGATGGCTGAAGGGATTAAGTCCGTCTCTTCGAGTTTCCTTATGGTTTTGCCGAAATACAGAGGAGAGAAGGATAAGATAATGGCTTTTGCCGATTGCGCCGTCATCCCAGACCCCGATGCGGAACAATTGGCATCAATTGCGATATCCTCCGCAAAGACCCTTAAAATGCTTGTTGGTGCCGAACCGAAAGTAGCTATGCTATCATTTTCAACAAAAGGGTCAGCTTCGCATCCATTAATCGACAAAGTATTGGAAGCTACTTCAAAAGCAAAACGGTCCGCCCCAGATTTGGTTATAGATGGTGAATTACAATTCGATGCCGCTGTGGTACCCGAAGTTGCAAAAAGAAAAGCTCCCGACTCTCCGCTAAACGGTAACGCCAATGTGTTGATATTTCCCGACCTAAATGCCGGCAACATCGCTTATAAGGCGGTTCAGAGACTCGCCGGAGCCGAAGCTATCGGTCCGATTATTCAAGGTTTGGCGAAACCGATGAACGACTTATCACGCGGGTGCAGTGTCGAAGATATAGTAAATGTCACTGCTATTGCTATGGTATTGAGCTAAACAATCGCCGCGAATAATAATTATCTTCCCAAAAAATCATTAAGGTTATTTTATTGTATCGGATTCGATTATTTTCCGTTTGCGGGAACTTTTCGGAATGGAAGTTTTATATTTGTAATTATAATAATTGTAATCATAATAGTAGGGTAATACCCTCTCCACATCATTCAAAACCACGCCAAGTATTTCGCCTTCGGAACCGTCTATTAAATCGACCGCCCGTTTCACAACTTCCTTTGGAGTCTTTCCGGCTTTAACCAAAATTAAAACACCATCGACTTCGGCGGAGATGTCCATAACATCCGACACCGGAATAATCGGCGGACAATCAAAGACTATTAAATCAAAATGATATTTAGCCTTATTTATCAACTCGGCGAACCCCTCTTTATTGAAAAAGACTTGGTGGCGGGGAGATATTTTCCCTGCGCTTATTATTTTAAAATTACTAAAAATGGTTTCCCGAATGCAAGAGCTGAGCGGAAGGTCACCGCGCAAAATGTCCGTCAGCCCTCCCTTTAGATTTATATTAAACAATTCATTTATCTTAGGCCTCCTAAAATCGGAATCCACTAGAAGCACATTTTTCCCTGTGGAATCGGCAATGCTGATCGAAAACATTGCCGCCACTGTCGATTTGCCTTCCCCAAGGGTAGCGCTCGTTATAGCAACCGACTTTATCGGCGAACCATTGCTTTTGGTCATTCTGGATATATGCGAATATATCCTGCGCATCTCGATGGCTGCAGCCGATTCACGGTCATAGTATGAAAAAATCGATTTCCTTTTTTTGCTTCTCAAGGTCTATTCCTTATTTAAATATTGTTTCCAACAAATGTTCCGTTCCCATCTCCAATTTCTCTAAATTCACAAGGTTTTCACGGGCATCCACAAATTCCGGATTCACAATCAAAGCGTTTTTAAAATGCTCGATCGCTTTCTTATTGTAATAATTAGAAAGTATCCTATTGGCTAAACCCAACTCGTAATGAATATCCGCATAAACGGGGTTTTCAATTAATTTACCTTCCAAATAGGAGACATAGGAAATTATATCTTTCGTATTTGAATCGTCCATAGAGGACGAAAAATACAGGTACATTTTCAACTTGTGATAATTAAAGTCATAAAACCAATTATCAAGCGGAGCTTTCTTTAATACTTTTAAGGCTTCAGCGTAATGACCTTGTAAAATATATTCTTGAACCATTTCAACACTACCCACTCTGATATACGGATTTAGGCTTATAGCTTGTTTAATATCCGAAATAATTCTAATCGAGAGGTCATCAAATCGATTATACATTCGAGGATTTCCCAACCCAACCAATACAGATATTGCACGGAGGTAATAAGCATCGGCATAATAAGGATTTATAATCAGCGCTTTACAGATGGAATCATAGGCATCATCAGATTTCCCCAACTTCAAATAAGCAACAGCCAAATCCCTGTGGAAATCGGCGTATTCAGGTTTGGTCTTTACTGCTTTATGGAATAGTTTTATTGCGTCTTCCGTTTTACCAAGCTTAAATAACACCCTCCCCAAATAATTTTGGGCAATTCCATTTGACGGTGCCGATCTTATTACTTTTTCATATTCGATAACAGCCTGTTCATACATCCCGAAATGGGAGAACCCATATCCGATATAATTGCGCCAATAAGCGCTTTCCATTTGATCGGGCATATTATTTGATGTTTCTATAAGAGTATTAATTTGTTCCTTATACTTGGAGTGAACCAGTCTGATGGTTTCTTTGTCGTTATCGAATTTTTCATCGGTATTAAATTCGGTATAGCGCACAAAACGAACTTTGCCGTCTTTTACAACTACGCTTTTCGCTCCGCCTGCGAAGATATCATTGGAGGTTCTGATAGAATATTTCCCCCCCAAGCACTCGATAATATTTTCCTGAGAAAAGAATTTCATCGGTCTATATTCTTCCTATGTCAATTCAACTGATTCAAATAAACGACTGCCGCAATGAGAAGCAGAGTTATCGCCATCCCGAATATTACCCAGATCCTACCGGCTCCCTTTTGCGAAAAGGGTATATCCATCTTCGGAATCGTCCCAATAACCCTAATTCCCAAATAGGACTCCACCTCTTCTACTTTATGGAAGCTATTATCCAAAAACTCCGCCGATAATACCGCTCCAAAGCCCAGACCTAACCCAAGAATCGCCCCTAAAATTGTTAATTTTACACGATTCGGGCTAACGGGTTTTATCGGTATATCCGCAGGTTCGATTATTTTGAATTTGGTTTCCGCGGATGCACGAGTAGCGGCTTGGTTAATTTGCGAACCGGCTAACTGTTCCGAGAACAGCTCATATATCCTACGGTTATCATCCACTTTTCGCTGCAGTCTTTCTTGCTCTTGACGCAATGACGGGGTCAGAGCAATATCACTCTTAATTTTTTCCGCTGCCGCCTTTAATGCCTTCTCCCTTTCCCTTAAATAGGACAATTTAATTGTCAAATATTCATTATCAGCAATTTTCTGCTGGGTTGTCGGGTTGTATTTGCGATATTGCTTGCGAACCAACTTATCGATTTCAAATTTTATCGACTCAAGCAATAAGCGCGACTTTTGATTAAGCAAAACAACTTTTCCATCCTTCCATGAATATTTCCCTAACAGTTCCTTAAGGCCCTGAATACTCGTCAAAGCTTCGAATTTCATCGTATTCAAAGAATCGGAATATCTTATATTATAATCTTTTATACCTTGCGCCTTAAAGTATGTCTTTAAGTTATGAAGTTTCTGCGATACTGTGCCGATTTCAATTTCCGCACCATCTATAGCGGAATTAATCTCATTTAGTTTCCCGTTCACGGTTGAATCCCTATCGGAACTTTGCGTTAACATACGCTGCTGAAATTTGCGAAGATCATCTTCGGATTGCCGTAATCTTTTCCTGTAAACGGCTAACATCTCATCGGAAAACTCCGTCGCTCCAACCACCCCCACTAATTCATTAGCCAACGATTCCTTTATAAAAATATCCGCCAAATTCTTCGCCATATCCGCAGCGGTTTTGGGGGATGATGATTGTGAGGTGATACTGATTAAATCGCTACCGTTGAAATCAACCCTTATTTGGTTCCTTATTCGATCGATTTGAATTCGGCGAGCAAGCTCCAATTCCGAGATATTCGGAAACTCCTTATGGATTTTGGTAACTTTTCTTTTGATATCCTCGGAGATAGGTATATCCAACTTATCGATAAGTTGCTGTAAGTAAGAAGTGGATAATATTCGATTCCTTATTGTATTCAATTGTTCCTGCCGATTATCATACCCCCTCCCCCGCTCTTCGCCGGGAACGATGCGGGAAAAGGTAGCCGAGAGAAAATTCGTCTCCCCAACTAAAATAGTAGTCGAAGACTCGTAAACCGGCTTTAGGTAATAACTGCCGGCAACTACCGCCAACACGGTAATGATAAACGGGAAAATAAGTAGGTATTTGCGCCTTTTAAGAATTTTGAAATAATCCCGCAGTTCCATTGATTGTTGTGTTTGATTTGAATTCATTGACATAAATTAATTTCTATTATTATAAATAAGGATTGCGATAATCGTAGTGGTGGCCGCAGCCGCAGCCGGTATTACATCCCTTACAGTTGATAAAAATGACCCCCAAAAAGATTTCTTTTCGGGAATTACAATAGTGTCTCCCGGTTTTAGCGGAATCCTTTTAGGTCTTCCTACGGATGTGTATTTATCGAGATTTAATTTTGTAATCTCCCCATAATCCCCTATCTTTCTGATTAATCTTACATCCGATAGCTTGGCATCTTCGGAAGGACCTCCCGCCAACACTATGCCATCAAGTACATCCAAACCCTCGCTAAAACCTAAAGCACCGGGACTATTCACCGCTCCATAAACAAAAAATAAGCCATCGACTCCATAATCGTACGAGATACCTTCATTGCCAACACTCAGCGGAAAACGCGGAATATCAACATTGTCATTGTTAGCTAATATGGGAATTTTATTAATTTCTCCATTCTCAAGGATTTCACGGAGGTTGATAATTTCCATCTTCCCCGATTTCCCCCTGATAAATCTTACTCTTGATAAATCGGCTTCCTCGGTTGGGCCACCGGCTTCCTTAATCGCATCCCACATATTGGGGAACCTCTCGAAAGTCAATCTGCCCGGATTTGCGACCTGCCCGGTAATATAAACTTTATGGCTGTTGAATTCGTTGACAACAACGGTTGCTTGGTTTATATTCGGGTTATAATAGACCATTTTCTCAACGATGTTGGCCGCAAGTTTTTTCGTTGTCAACCCAGCAGCCGTTATCTCCCCTACAACCGGAACGGAAATATTCCCGTCCTGACGAACCGTAACCGAAACATTTAAATCCGGCTGCTGCCAGAAACTTATTTCCAACACATCCTCCGGACCTATCTCGTATTCGTAAGCTTTCGAGAGGGCGGGAATAATTATAGCTATTATAACAACTACGGTTAACATTGTTTTATATTTCATATTTACGACCCTACCCTTTCGGTGGAATATTCCAATTTAATTAATCGCTACATTTAAGAAATACCCATTCGAACGAAAATTTAAGAAATTAAAGAATACCAAAATCAAAAAGAATCCTATACTTACTCCTAAACACAACCCACCTTATAAATCATTATCGACTGAATTAAGCCAATTTTTATATGCTAACTGTCTCTAGCGAACTTTTTTGTGTTTTTTGGGGATGGTAATTTTAAATCGCTATAAAGGTATGCTCTATTCTTTCCGTCGCTTTTCGCTTTCAACATCGCCATATCCGCACAATAGATTAGCTCATCCGCATTTTTGGCATCCTGCGGATACATCGCCGCCCCGACAGAAACATTAACTCTCTGACTTTCCTCGGTAAACTCATTTTTGAATTTGTGCAATTCTATCCCTCTCCTCAACCGCTCAATAAATACTCTAACCT
Organism: Candidatus Zixiibacteriota bacterium; assembly: GCA_026983835.1. Classification (GTDB taxonomy): domain Bacteria; phylum Zixibacteria; class MSB-5A5; order UM-FILTER-46-8; family UM-FILTER-46-8; genus JALSTH01. The sequence goes on from JALSTH010000103.1 coordinate 25,672, forward strand.
GATCCACTTCGATCTCCTGCATAATCACGCAAAACTCCTCCCCCCCATATCTGCTGACTATATCGATATTCCTAACGAATTTCCGCAGATAAGATCCCAGCTCCCGCAAAACCGAATCGCCCGCTTGGTGACCGAAAGAATCATTGTAAAGCTTGAAATCATCTATATCGAAGATGGCTAAGGCGAGTCGCCTATTGTGTCGCCTTGCACGGAATATCTCCTCATTGAGCCTTTTGTAAAAATATCGGTAATTATAAAGCCCCGTGATGCTATCGGTAAAAGATAATTCTTCGATAATCCGATAATTATGGATATTCTGCAATGCAGAAGTTAATATATTTATTAGTATAGTTAACAATTTCATATCGGTTTGTATATATTCCAAACCATTCAATTTTTCTCCAAGCAATAAATATCCATAATCTTCACCTTGAACCAAAAGCTTGCTGAACGCCTTAAATCCGAGTGACTCCAACTTTTTTAGGAATTTTTTATCCCCCCCATCGATTAATGACTCTTCCAATTCTTTTATTGTAATAGGATGTGATATGGCGTCTAGGCGGGATGCCAAACTGCCATCGGCATCAATTTTCAAATCTTCCGCAGTACTTCGGCTAATTCCCCGCGCATACCTTACTTCAAATACATTACTGTTCTTACTCTTGCCGAGTATTACCGCTTTTCTTAATCCCAACTGTCCCATAATCATTAACAGAAATGTATTTAATAGCTTGTCCTCGTTAAATATCGTGTAAAGACTCGATGATTCCTTGAATAATGTATGTATCTCGAATACTTTTCTTTTTAATTCTTTTTTAAGGTTCAAATTTTCGCTGACGGACAGCTCAAATTTTTTCTTTAACGCTTGAAAGCTATGTTTAGCCGCCGTGTAATCTATTCCGAAGGCTATCCTGCTAAATAATATACGAACAAGTTTATGCTGGAAATCTTCGATATCTTCGGATAAGTCCACCTCCGAGAAAAAAGCTATTGCCTTAGTTCCTTGCGGAGTCTCTAATCTATACATATATCTCGGTTGCCACTTCAATTCCCCCTGTAAGACTTTGTCCACAGTATGAAAACATCCCAGCTCAAAACTGAAAATATCCGGAGGTTTACCAAAGGTGATATTACTTATTTTTGAGATGTTATTTCCGAATGCGGCTACCGGCGTAAGTTTGCTTTCCCTGACAATATATAAAACCCCTCTTTCCGCCGACAGGAGCTTTTTAAATTGGCGGAAGTCGGCTTGAAAGGATTCGAAGGGCTCCGTGTAAGAGCCTATATTATTATTCAAGAGAAATTCATTGAAATACTCAAAATTATCGAGAGGAAGCTTTTCCAGTTCGAATTTAGAGGAATAATAAATATAGGTGGCGAGGCCGACTATAATAAATCCGACAATTATCGCTATAGGAAGCAATAATCTCCCGATTATTGTTTGGTGTAATTCAGGGAAAAAACTTAAAATGAGAATAAGTGCTAAGAATCCCGCCCAAATTAAAACTATGTTTTTTATTCTATGAAGCTGACGCCGATGCTTATCTAATTCCATATCTTATACAATATGAGGGAAAATATCTCTTTTATAGAAATTATTGGCTACTACCACTTTTTGCTTAGGTGGTAACGACTTTTTCGGGAAGTTAAGTTGTGGGAATACAGCCACTTAAAAACATCCCACCAGCTTACTGAGCTTTCCCCATAAGATTCGGATTGTAATTGCTTCTTTATACCGTTAATGCTCAGAAAAGGATCCCTCTTTATAATTGAGCGTATTTTCTTATCCAAATTAATCGAGGGTGTCGAGAAAGCCTTATCCTTGTTCGGTTCCTTAATCTCTTCTGTTTTTACCGCTCCATTCGTTCCCGCCGATTCGGAATTCACCGAACCCGCCCCCTTTTCAGTCATAGTCGGCGATAACTTGGTTAATATTGATAACCCATGATCGGAAGCGGATTCCCCGAAATCGCGTTTCGCATCATCCAAATCGTCAAATGTTTTAAGAATGCTGTCAAACTCCAGAAGTTCGAATATCTCATAAACATTAGGGATCATTCTTGCTAATTTTAGATCTCCATGTTGCTGTCTTATTTCACGGATATTGGATATAAAAATTCCCCAGCCGGCCGAAGAAATATAAGTAACTCCTGCCAAATCAACAATTATTTTATACCTGTTCTGTTCTAAAAGGGAGTTTATAACCTTCTCAAGTTCGGCGGCGGTCATAGTATCAATGACGCCATCTACACGGATTAAAGTAATTTCATTTTCATCACCCGCCGCACTAAGCGAAATTTTAATCTCATCCATAAACCTCTCTCCCGGAAACATTTTAAAATACAGGGATTAGGGAACCCTTCATATTGTAATTTTCGGCAATATTAATATCAGCTTAACTCGCCATTTTTCCATATTTTGATCCTACGAATATTATACCAGCTTAAATCATTATTGTAAAGTAGTAAAATAGTTATTGACAAATCATAGAATTATTTTTTACTATCAAAGGACAATTATACAGCAGGTTGATTTTGTGGTTGTTAATTCGGATCCTTTGATTTCTTTTAGTTTCTGACCTGCAGGATGTTAACAAAATTTAAATATGGTGGTGAGTATGACGGTGAATAATTTTCCCAAATGCCAGAAATGTTCTGAAGGCGTTTTGCTTCCTTTATCCGATTATGGAAGGGATGGCGCTCCGATTATGTATAAAGCTTGGGTATGCTCAAACCCGAATTGTGGTTTTTCCCTGCGGATCGACAATGGCGAGATTTCCTTTGGAAAAACCATAACTCAATCTTCCAAGTGAGGTATTTTCGGTATCTCGCTCAATTGGGATTAATTAAAGCCGATTAACATTTAGGCTAATAATATGTCAACCATTTCCCGAAGAATCCTCAATAATTTGCCATTGAAAATAGGGGCGGTGTTTTTCGCCGCCCTTCTATGGTTTCATACCACGACGGAAAAAAACTACGAATATACTTTTGAAGTGACCCATTCGGAAGTCAAGCTCCCCAAAGGGCTTAAATTGACAAAAAAAGAAATTCCGCCAGTCGAGGTCCGTTTGGGTGGAAAAGGCAAGAGTTTGCTTCAGTGTTTTGATAAAAAAGCGCTGACATTAAATATCGATTTAACCAACTACAAAGCCGGAACTTTCGAATACCCGATCGATCCTTCCGATATAGTCCTTCCAAAAACGGAGTCCCTTTCTGTCATCGATGTTATTTTCCCTAAGTTTATCCGTTTACAATTAATCAAAAAAACATAAACACCCATTAAGTGTAAAATGTATATTTTGGGTATAGAGACATCCTGTGATGAAACAGCTTCCGGCATTGTAAAGGGCGGTGAGATATTATCAAATATAATATTGACACAAACGGCACATAGTATTTATGGCGGAGTTGTTCCGGAGATCGCCAGCAGGGAACATACCAAGCATATAGTTTCCATCGTGGAGAAAGCGCTAGCGGTTGCGGGAACACAATTTTCCCAAATCGGGGCAATTGCCGTTACCCGCGGTCCCGGGCTTATCGGTTGTCTTTTGGTGGGAGTATCATACGCACGGAATTTAGGGTTGGCGCTAAATATCCCGGTAATCGGGATAAATCACCTCGAGGGGCATATTTCGGCAGCTTTCACCGACCCAGATATCGAATTCCCGCTATTGTGTCTTCTCGCTTCCGGCGGACATACAATGCTTGTCGTTGTCAATGAATTTCACAAATATAGTATTTTAGGAACTACCCGCGATGACGCCGCCGGCGAAGCGTTTGATAAAGTTGCTAAATTATTAGGGCTTGGATACCCGGGCGGAGCGAAGTTAGACGAACTTGCCGATAAAGGTGATCCGAACAGGTTCCATTTTCCCTTAGCCAAATTGAAAAAAGGGAAATGGGATTTCTCATTTTCCGGGATAAAAACGGCTGTAGCCTTGAAAGTAAGGGAGTTTCCCGATGGAGAAGTTCCCGCCGATGACATCGCCGCCGGTTTTAGGAAGGCGGTTATAACAATGCTGATGTCCAAGCTTAAAGAAGCGATCGTCTACTCAAGATGTAAGCACTTCGCTATCGTCGGGGGAGTTGCGCAGAATTCCCTATTGCGAAACAAAGCGGTAGAATTAGCTAACGAGATGGGAATATCTTTTTATATACCCGATGCCGATTTATGCGGGGATAATGGAGCTATGATAGCCATCGCCGGCGAGCTTTCCCTGAAAAACAATATCCCTTTAGAATCGGATTTCGATGCTTCCCCTTATCTACCATTAACCTAAAATAATATCAATTAAGGTAAATTCGCAAAAACACCTGCCGAATAATAACATATACATTTTCATCTCGGATAAAAGGGTATTAAAATGGAAAACACCGAATTCGTGCCCATTAAAATAGATCAATTGCTTGAGAACACTATCTTAAATATTGATATTTATGGAATGGTTAACAATGGTTATAATCAACTATGCTCCAAACCCATTCCGATTATAAGTGATCTCATCACGGAAATAAAAGATTTGACGAATGGTCCTATTTTCATCGATAAAAGGGATAAAGAGCTTTTTAATAAATATCTTGAAAGAAATCTATCTTTGCTAACTAACAAGAATGATATCAGTTTAGCGGAAAAAACTCGCATATTTTACAATATTGGAACAGATATCCTTAAAGGCGATTTCTCCAATTTCGGCAGCTCAATTGAATTAGAAAGGTATAGGCATTTCATTTCCAATTTAATTATTTTTTTGAAATCCAAACCCGGTGTCAGTAAATATTTTTTCGTCTTGAAACCAAAGAATCATTCTATATATAACCACAGTATCGGAGTAGCGAGTCTATCGATATCTCTGGGGATTAAAATTGGATTGCAATCGGAGGGGGATTTGGAGAATTTGGGAATCGGCGCTTTATTACACGATATCGGAATGACGACGGTCCCGCAAAGAATTGTCGAAAAGCAGGATAAATTAAATAATAGGGAATTTGATATAGTCAAAAGGCATGTCAAGTATGGAGTTGAAATCCTCAGTAAAGTTCCGGGAATATCCAAAGATATTATTTCGGCGGTTCAAGATCATCACGAACGAATCGACGGTAAAGGATACCTGTTCCGTAAGCGGGGCAAGGAGATCCACCCTTTCGCCAAGATAATTGCTCTCATCGATGTATTCGATGCAATTACATCCAAGCGACCTTATAGGGACGCATCCGATCCCTTCCCGGCAATACGAGAGATAATGACCCACCAAAGCGGTTTCGAAAAGAAATTATTAAAATTGTTGATATTGGAATTGGGGGAAAACAATTAGCGTTCGTTCGGGTATTTGTTAACCACGGCGACCTTCACTTTTCTTTAATCATACCCTCGACTAAATTATATTTCTCCCTTGCGGACATAAACTTCGGATTAACCTTTATTGCCCGTTTAAAATAATCGGCAGCCTTGTATAATCTTCCGGTTTTCGCATAAACCAAACCCAAATTATAAAGCGCAAGAACATTCCTGGGCTGCAACTCGCAAGCCCTTAACAGGTACTTTTCCGCATTAGGATAATCCCGTTTGGAATCGTATATCAATCCTATATTGATCAATGCCTTTACAAAATTACGATCGTTGTTTACGATCTTCAATAACCTCCGCAAAGCCTTATCGAATTGCCCCTCTTGAATTTCGATTACAGCGAGATTATAATTCGCTTTGTTGACTGCAGATCGCGCATCGGTGGAGAAAGGAAGGTCCCGAGAATAGACCTCACCCAAATTATACTCTGAGGCTATCCCCTCCGAATAATTCCCGACAGCCCTTCGGTAATAAAAGATAGCGGAGTCTATGTTGCTTTGTTGCTGATATATTTTGCCAAGAGCATAGCAAAGCCTTCTATCATTCTCAAATATTTTGATATACTTGCTCAGGGTCGTTATCGCTTCGGAAGTATCCCCAGACTTAAGCCTTGAGGTAATATAATCTGTGACCGCCGGTACTGAGTTGGGTTTTGCCTTAAGAGCCCTTTCCGCATAATCGGCTGCAAGTTTATATTCTCCTTTTAATAAATTAACGGTCGAAAGATTTAAATAGGCTCGACTTTCCTTTGGATGATACTTTAGTTCACGAGAGTAATAATACGCCGCGCTGTCATAATTCCCTTTATAGAAAAAAATATTTCCTATATTCAAGCGGGCGAGGGAAACCTCGTTGTTTTTTTCGATAGCCAGTCGATATTCATCAAGCGCCGATTTCCATTCTCCATTCCTCAAATAGATATTTCCGAGATTATAATACGCCTGCGAAAAGTCATATCTACGGATACCGACAAAATTGGTTATAGAGATTAACAAAGCGATTAACCCAAAAATAAGGGGAAGTAGGGTTTTTTGCCTAACCCGCTTTCTAATCGTAGAATATAGAACAAATATACCATACCCGGCGAATATTGTAAGATAGGGTATTAGCGGCAGCCGAAACCGTGAAGTAACAAAAAACAACACCATCGTCAGCCATATAGAGACAATAGCAAAAAATAACAGCGTATATTCATATCTCCATCGCTGCGGTGAAAATAATCCAACAATCGAGAAACCCAAAATCAATGCGAAAGGAATTATGGTTATCCTACTAATAGACGAAAATTGTTTGGAGAAATAGATGCTCTGATTGTTGGATATCTCATAATTATTCAAGGATAGATAGATCTTTTTAAGAAAAAGCGACAACGCCTTCGAGGGATTATCGACAATAAAATTCAGTCCCCGCCTGTAATAAAAATTGGAAACCTGAGATGGTTTTAATCCCTTCGCCCCGCTTGTTTTTTCCGCAAAGTATTTGCAGTCGCTATACTCCCAATTTACGCCGAATTCGGGCATATTAGCTGTCATTCCATCCGCATCTTCATTATTGCCGATATAGAAATTTATCCCTCCTTGAGAAGCAATCAGTACCAAATCCTGTCCGGCAAAATAGTTAATAGCTGTAATTGGTATTATCGGGATTAAAGCAAAAATTAAATATAAGCCTGCTTTCTTAAAATCCCTCGATAAATAGTATAACCATATCAAAGCGAAAGGATAAAAGAGCAATACATTCGCTCTCGTTATGGCAGCAGTTCCCAAGGTTAAACCAGAGAGAATGATAAATTTTTTCTCTTTCCCACCTTCCCCTGCACGCAAAAGAAAATAAACAGACGCCAACAGCAAGAGGGAGAACAATGTATCAACCAAAAGCTGTCCCTCAAAATATAACGGCGGATAATAAAGGGTATATAGCAATACCGCCGCTATGGCAGTGAAATCATTGAAATACCGCCTCCCGATTAAATATATCAGAATGATTATTGTGATACCCATTAAATGTCCCGCAAGGGAAGCTATAAACAGGTTCGCTCCGAAAATCAAATATACACCCGCAAGGAAAAACATATAAAGAGGCGCCCTAAAAAACGGACCTGTTAAACTAAATTGCCCGCTTGATATCTGTAAAGCCAATAAGTGATGATAAAGAGCATCAATACTCGGATTATAAAAAAACGGACTATGAGCGGAACTCTGGAGCAGATAACTTATTCTAATTACGAAGGCGAATAGTATTATCGTCGCCCCAAATAATTTATGACGATTATTTAGCCTTTTAATTAATTTCACATTTCAATGACAGTAGAAAAAAACCATTAAACATTTCGATAGTTATATTAAAATTCGGTTACTTCACCGCCCTGGATATATTTATACGATTGGGAATTGACATCGAATATTTCACAGGATTCTATATCCGCAATTCGGGAATATCCCCTGTCCTCCCAAAACCCACCTTGCATTTTGTCGGTAAATCTGATCACCGAAAGAGCTTTTACGGATTTATATCCCCATTTATTAGGGACGAACATCCTCAATGGCCCCCCATATTCAATTTCCAAATCCTCTCCATTGACGGCATAACAAAGCAGTACCCGTGGATGCAAAAGCGCTTTTAACTCAACAGTCGTGTCATATCCCGTAACCGAAATGAAAGTTATATAATCCACCCCTTTTTGCAAAACAAACCGTTTTATAAATTCCGAAAACAATACCCCTTCCCATTTAGCTCTTACCGACCAACGCGAGACAGAAGTCAACCTCGCATCGACAATGGTTTTAGGCATCGCTTTTATCGTCCGTAAATCGAACTCCATCGGGTTATCAATCATTCCATCAACGGTTAATTTATAATCGTTGATATCGATATTCGGCATCCCCTCCGCATAAAATATTGGAGTTCCCAATTTTTTTAATATGCTCATAAATACTCCTGACATTGCTTGAGATAAAATTTTATCCCCGCCTAAAAGCTCTTGAAAAGCCTCGCCAACGGATACCCCGGAGCTTGGAGATTTAGATCCAAAAAATAGCCGAAAGGCGTTTGAGACACCTCATAACCAGAACCGAAAAGCCTCCCCTCCACATTATCCAAAACCAGCTTGGTGAAATCCGAATCGGCTTTACTTTCAGACAGATGGGCGAACGAATGGAGAATGATTGTATTCGTATTATTTTTCCGAGCCGCCCATTTGATATTTTTGACCAACTTCGTCTCAATATACCCTTCTCTATTTTCATCCTCTTTCTCGATATGGATAAAACCAACAAGGGCTTTCGTTATCTCCCGATAACCGGAGACATCTTCCGCGTCCTCAATCGTTTTAAGGGTGGGATTGTATCCGAATTTGTCCGCATAAATCATTAACAACTTCATATCGAATCCTTACATCCGCCATACGGAGCGGCATCCAATAAAAGTACTGGGTTAATCATTAAATTTACTTTTTTGTCAGACACTGTGAAAAAGTCAAAAATATAATCACACTCCGCCTTCAAATCGCGGCCATAGACGGTGTTCCTGCGAGTATTCGGCTTATATTTACTTTCCTCCGAAATACTCTGCGGGGTATACCATTTGAATCGGAAGTCAGCGTTTTGTATTTTCATCAAAGCTTTTATCTGAGATAATGTAAACCCTTGGTTGTTCATCTTCTCCGCTTTCAGCTCATTTATTGCCGGTTGATTGATAACATTAAAAGTTTTACGATTAACTTCCTGATTAAAAACATTTTCCAAAAAGAATAAGCCGATAAAAGCTATCAAACCAGCTATGACAGGTGTGGTAATCCACCCCATCGTTATCTCCCCCAATATATTGAACTTAATGCCCCGTGATTTTTTAACAATTGCAACTCCTATAATCGCTCCGATAACCGCTTGCGAGCTGGATACGGGAACCAACGGTATTGGAGGAAGACCAAGAGAAACAAGCAATCGCCCCAAACCCTCCGATGCAAAAATAAACAAAACCAAAGATTGAGAGAGGACCACAACCAAAGCGGTAATCGGCGATAATCTAAATAAATTATGCCCCACTGTCAGCATTACTTTATGCGAATAGGTATATACCCCAACCGCTATCGCCAAACCTCCGAGAAAATAAAGTTGTTGCGTCCCAGTAATAGTAATAAGGTTTGAAATAGTCAAATCGCGAAGCGGAGCCACCGGAACGAAAACCCCAACGACATTGGCGATGTTATTCGCCCCAAGGCTGTATGAGCCAAAGGCACCAACAATGATAAGCCCGAATCTCGTATATGCATCCCACCTTAAAAGGTGTATTTTTGATTTATTGAATATTCTCCTAAAAACGATAAACAATAAAATGGAGAATATTGCAGCTAAAATCGGCGAAGCCACCCAGGTCGTTATGATTCGGGTCAGAGAATCATAATCGGTGACGGAGCCGGTGTAAAAGTTCCATCCGACTATCGCCCCAACAATTGCTTGCGATGTGGATACCGGCAATTTCAAACGGGTCATTCCCCAAACGGTCAAGGCCGCAGCCAAAGAGACCATAAACGCACCCGCTATAGCGTTAACGGAACCTAATGCACCCAAAGTATGTGTTGCTCCCGCACCGCTTTTCACGGCTCCGATAATTACAAAGACGCTACAAATTAAAGCCGCTATTTTAAAGCGGATCATTTTTGTCCCGACGGCGGTTCCGAAAACATTGGCAGCGTCGTTGGCACCTAAGGACCATCCTAAAAATAAACCACCTATCAGAAAAACAAAAAGCACCTACAATCCCCTTAGACGGTTCGCTTAATCGTATAAATCGCCAGCCTATCCCCTACCGACTCCGCCATATCCGATACCATACCGATATGAGATACAAAACTGCTTATATGGAGCTTACGGCTGAGATCGACATCCATTCCGAATATCTCCCGATTTAACCTATCCTCAACCTTATCAGCCTCCTTCTCATAAAACATAACCTTATGAATATGATCCTTCACCGAACTTATATCCCTGAAAAAAGCTCGGGTGGCAAAAACAATGGAATCAGCCGCTAATACGGACATTTCAGTCAATTCCAAAAATTCCTTGTTAAGATTAATCGGTATGTTCGGTTCTTCTATCGAAAATTGCGACAAGGTCTTTTTCGAGGTGTTAATAACCTCATCCATACTCTCCAAAAGTCCTAACACATCCCCCCGATGTTCCGGAATGAGCGAATGGGTGTAAAGTTGGTTTTCCACCATACGCCTTAAATCATCGGCTTTATTTTCCAGCTTACTAATAGTCGTTAACCGTTCTGCAAATTGAATCTCATCATTATCAAGATAATTTTTTACCCCTTGTCGAAACACCAATGCCCCCTGACTCACAGCATCCAAATATTCATCTATCTGCAACTCAAGCTGTTTTGTGGTCTTAAATAAAATAGTCATATTAAAACCCTTTCCAATTTTATATTCATACTCTACGACTATCACCATTCGATAATAATTCGCAAAGCGTAAATCTATATCAATAGCCCAAAAATGTAAACCTAATTGTTCTAAATTACCCAAATGGAAAAAACGGAGAAACATCTATGTCGGGCTATTATTAGTTTATCCTCCCCCGCCTTTATCGCCTTAATTCGGACTATTCCCATTCGATAGTGGCGGGAGGCTTGCTGGTTATATCATATACGACACGGTTTACCCCTTTGACCTCGCCGGTTATCCGTGAAGCAATACGCTCCAAAAGGGTATTCGGAAGTTTTGCCCAATCGGCGGTCATACCGTCCACCCCGGTAACGGCGCGGAGGGCGATAGTATATTCATAGGAGCGTTCATCACCCATTACCCCGACCGATTTTATCGGCAGCAGAACACAGAATGCCTGCCATATTTTATCGTATTGTTTGGAATGTTTCAATTCGCTAATAAAAATATCATCCGCCTCTCGGAGCAATTGAAGCCTTTCGGTGGTTATTCGACCGATAATTCTTACGGCTAATCCCGGGCCGGGGAAAGGATGACGCATCAAAAACTTTTTAGGCAATCCCAACGATTTCCCAATCGAGCGAACCTCGTCTTTGAATAAATCCTTTAACGGTTCTACGATCTTCAGTTTCATCCGTTTTGGTAATCCGCCTACATTATGATGGGATTTAATGGTAGTAGATGGTCCCTTAAACGATTTGCTTTCGATCAAGTCGGGATACAGGGTTCCCTGAGCAAGATATTCCACATTCTCGCTTCTGGCGATCCCATCGAACACTTTTATGAAAGTTCGACCGATAATTTTCCGTTTTCTTTCCGGATCCTTAACACCTTTAAGCCTCTTGAGAAAAATATCCGACGCATTAACCCTTTTAAATTTCAAACTGTTAAATGTGGCAAAAGCTCTTTCGACATCATCCCCTTCATTCTTCCGCAACAACCCGTTGTCTATAAAAACTGCGATTGCATTCTTACCTACTGCCCGCGAGAGCAATGTTGCGCAAACGGCTGAATCAACGCCACCGGAAAGAGCACAAATAACTTTTGATCCACCTACTTCGTCTTTAATTTGTTTTACAGCCCGATTTACAAACCTTCCTGCCGTCCAGTGCCTTTTTGTACCGCATATATTAACTGCGAAGTTGTAAATAATTTTCCCGCCGTATTCCGTGTGATAAACTTCCGGATGGAATTGCAGTCCGTAAAAGCGCTTTTCCTTACAGTAAACAGCAGCATATTTCAATGATTTTGTGGAGGCGATACATTTACATCCCTTCGGTAATCTTAATGTGGAATCACCATGGCTCATCCATACTTGAAATGACCGCGGTAAGCCCCGAAACAAAATATTCGAGGATATAACCTTCAATTCGGCTGGCCCATATTCCTGTTTGGACGATTTTCTGACTACGCCTCCAAGCCGACGAATCATCCCCTGCAATCCATAACATATCCCAAGAATCGGGAGTTTCAAATCAAAAACATAATCTGGAATTTCGGGAGCATTTTCATCGGCAACCGATGACGGTCCTCCCGACAGGAAAATACCTTTTAAGTGTTCAGCATCCTCTATTTTATTTTCAAAGCAGGACAGGACACGGCAATATATATTTTGCTCCCTTATTTTGCGGGCGATCAGCTGAGTATATTGTGAGCCAAAATCAATTATTAATATCCAATCCATTACTGCCACAGCTTACTAAAGTCGGTACGCCGTAATTCGGTATCCTTCTTGAAATTCACATCATCCGTCTCCGGATAATCCGTCATATAATGAAGACCTCGAGATTCCAAACGGGTCATAGCTGATTTAATAACCAACATCGCCACAGTGGATAAATTACGCAATTCGATGACATCAGGTCTTACCGGATTTTGCTGGTAAAATTCTTCGATGTCCCGAGCAAGTATCGCCACCCGCTCTTCAGCCCTTTTCAATCTTTTATTGGAACGCACAATCCCGACATAATCGGACATCAAACGGCGTATGGTCCATTCATCATGGGAGATCATCACCCATTCCTGATGATCGAATACGCCCTCATCTATCCATTGTCTTATCTCCGGCAATTCTTTCCCCCTGTTATTGTAATTCCTCTTTATGAACTCCGCGGTATTACGGGC